>NZ_AQOJ01000113.1:0-14758 GCF_000364685.1 Xanthomonas sp. SHU 166 | reverse complement strand
TACAGGCGGTCGAGCGCGTCCAGCCGGTCCAGCGCCTGCAGCAGCGCGCGTGCCGAGGTCGCGCCGAGCGCGGTGCCGAGCTGCTGCTCCATGCGCACCACTTCGGCTTCGGCCTGCGCCAGCAGCGCCGTGCCGGCGGCGGTCAGATGCAGGTGCTGCATGCGCCGGTCCTGGCGCCCGCGCACCTGCCGCAGCAGTTTGCGCTTGACCAGGCGCGCGACCACGATCGCCAGGTTCGGCGGCGACACGCTCAGCACCTCGCCCAGCTGCCGCTGGTTGATGCCCGGATTGGCGTCCACCAGCACCAGCAGCGAATACTCCACCGGCTTCAGCTCGAAAGCGCGCACGCAGTCCTGGAACAGCCGCCGCACCTGCAGTTCGGTGCGGGTGATGCGGTAGCCGATCAGGCTGGTCAGGCGCCGCTGGTCCACGCTGTCCGCCGTGTGCGGATCGGCGGGCAACGCGCTGTTGGACATCTCGGGACTCGGTTTCGAACTCACTGCGCTTCCTGCATGGGGCGTCCTGCGGCCAGGTCACGGCGGCTGCGCACGCATCCGTCGGCGCCGGCCGGCGGTGCCGTCGCCATTGCATTGTAGGGGCATGGCCGCGCATGGTCACAACGCCGCGTCCACGCGCCGCAGCAGCGCCCGGTACGGCGCGGCGGCGGTCCACAGGCACAGCGCGCCGAGCAGCGCCGCCCCCATGCACACCACGCCCAGCGACAGCCCGACCTGGCGCTCGTCGGCGAGTACGTGGTCGGTGCCCAGCGCCACCAGGTACGGCCCCAGGCCCAGCCCGATCAGGTTGACCAACAGCAGGTAGATCGAGGTGACCTGGCCGCGCAGGCGATTGGGGGTGACCGCCTGCAGGATCGCCGGTGCCAGCGCCACCGGCATGCCCAGCACGAACGTGGTCAGCGCGATCGCCGCCAGCGCCGGCCACGGCCCTGGTGCCACCGCGAACAGCGCACTGCTGATCACCAGCAGCACGGCGCCGACCAGCGAGATCTTCAGTGCCGCGTCGCGGCTGCCGCGCGCCGCCAGGCGGTCGGCGAGGAAGCCGCTGAACAGCATGCCGGCGATGCCGAAGGTGAGGATGATGATGCCGTAGGCTGGGCCGATCTCGCCCGGGGTCCACTGCCAGCGGCGGATGAAGGTGGCTGGCAACCAGGCGGTGATGCCGAAGGTGATCATCGCGATCACCCCGTTGGCCAGGAACAGCGACACGTACACCCGCGCGTTGTCGCGCAGGTGGCTCAGGTCCGGGCGCACGCTCGGCACCGCGGCGGCCTGCTCGCGCCGCGCCGGCTCGCGCACCGTGGCCATCAGCGCGATCACCGCCAGCCCGGGCAGCGCAACCAGGATGAAGGCCGCCTGCCAGGGCCGGAAGCTGCCCAGCAGCGGCAGCAGCACCGTGCTCTCCTTGCTGGTGGCCGCGATCACCAGGCCACCGACGATGAACGCCGCCGCCGAGCCGATGTAGACGCCGGAGGTGTACACGCTCATCGCCCGCGCGCGCTTTTCCGGCGGGAAGTAGTCGGCCAGCATCGAGTACGCCGCCGGCGACAGCGAGGCCTCGCCGACACCGACGAACACCCGCGCCAGGAACAGGGTGAAGAAGCTGGTGACGTAGGCGCCGGCCGCGGTCGCCGCGATCCATACCACCACGCCGAGCACGATCAGGTTGCGACGGTTGCGGCGGTCGGCGACGCGGCCGAGCATCACCCCGATCAGCGTGTAGAACACCGCGAAGGCGAAGCCATGGACCAGGCTGAAGGCCGAGTCGGACAGCTGCAGGTCGCGCTTGATCGGCTGCACCAGCAATCCGAGGATCTGCCGGTCGACGAAGGACAGCGTGTAGGCCAGCAACAGCACGATGGTGACGTACCACGCATACAGCGGGCGGTACGGCGCAGACGATGGCAGCGGATCGCGCATGGAAAGGCTCCGGCTCAGAAGCGCAGGGTCAGGAAGGGGGCGATGTAGAAGTAGTCGCGGCCGCGCACCGGTCCCTCGCGCAGGAACGGCCCGGCCTGGGTGTAGTGGGCGTACACGTCCGGGCTGGCGAAGGCGTTGAAGCGATACTTCACCCACAGCACCGAGCGCGTGCCGATGTCGCGCGCATCGTTGGCGTCGCCCGGCTGCAGCACCCGCCAGCCGGCCGCGTACACGCCGTCGTGCAGGCTCTGCCGCTGCAGCTTGAGCACGTACATGTCGATCCACAGCCGCTCGCTGGGACGCAGCACCAGTTCCGGGCCGATGGCGCGCACGTTGCTGCTGATCATGCTGCCGTCGAACACCGAGGCGCGCGCGTACAGGCCATTGAAGGTGTTCAGTTCGCCATCGCGCGGATCGTGGTCGCCGGACGAGACCTCCATGCGCCAGCCCAGGCGCGGCGACCACGTCGTCGTGGCGAAGGTGTACCCGCCGAACAGCGTGCCCTGCCAGGCGCGCACGCGCTGGCCGGCGAAATGGCCGCGCTGGCCGATCAGCTCCAGGTCGTAGTCCCAGCCCTGCACCGCGCCGCTCAGGCGCGTGGACAAGGTGTGCCGATGCTCCTCGCCGACCACCCCGCCATAGCGACGCCCGTCCTGCACGGTGTCCAGGTACAGCGTCTCCAGCAGCGCCGCCTTCGGCTGGCTGGGCGACAGCGGCACTTCGGCGTGCGCGCCCCACAGGCGCTGGTCGCGGTTGGCACGGTCGTCGAAGCTGCCGGTGCGGGTCAGCACCGGGCGTCCCCACAGCAGGCCGCCGCTCCAGCGCGGCTGCCGGGTCAGCAGCCGCACCGCATCGAACGGCATGCGCGAGTTGGCCGGATCGCGCGGGTCGAGCAGGCGCTGCCAGGCGTAGGCGATCTGCTGGCGGCCGGCGCGCAGGCGCCAGGCCGGCGCCTTCTGCCCGTCGAACAGTTCGACGAACCCCTGCGCCAGGTCCAGCGGGTTGCGGTCGGTGGCCTGCACGTGCCGTGTCTGCAGGCCAGCCACGCGGCTGTCGGCGAGTTCGCCGAACAGGCGCACATACGCCGACGGCCGGTAGTCGGCCCACAAGCGCAGGCGCTGCTGCGCATAGCCGTGCGGATCGGTGGCGAAGCGGCCGAAGCCGGCGTGCTCGCGATAGTCGTACAGCGTGCGGCTCTCGCCGCCGAGGCTGAGCCAGCCGTCGCCGAGCGGGAGGTACTTCCACTTCTCCCACCCCTGGCGCGAGCGCTCGGCCAGCGCCGAATAGTCTTCCTGATCGGCCAGCAGCTTGCCCTGCGGGCCGTTGGGTTCGGCATCGGCCTGGGCGCAGCCGACGCTGCACAGCATTGCCAGGCACACGGTACGGGGCGCACGCCGCGCGCGCGCAAGAGGCACAGTCATCGATTCCCTCCCAAGTCTCGAAGCCGGTGATGCGAAGGAGCGCGGTCCGCTATCCGGTCGCGCGGCCGAGTGGTGCGGTCATGACGGCGGCGCCGGCACCGCGCCCGGTGCGGTGCCGGCGTAGAGCTGTTCGACCAGCGCCGCCCGCGCGCGCAGCACGTTGCGCTGGTTGATCGAACCCTTGTCGGTGATTTCGCCGGCCTCCAGGTTCGGCGGCTGCTCCAGCCACGCCGCGCGCGCGACGTGGCTGGCGCTGCCGGTGGCGCTGCGGTTGAGCGTGTCGAGCAGGCGCTGCAGCCAGGCGCGCACCGGCGGCGCCTGCAGCACCTGCGCCGTCTCGGCCGGCGCCGGCAGCCCGGACAGCGCCTGCAGCGCGTCCAGCCGCGGGAACAGCAGCAGGCCGATGGCGTCGCGGTCGGCACCGGTGACCACCACGTCCTGCACGTACGCAGCACCTTCCATCAGCACCCGCGTGCGCAACGGGCCGACGCTGACGAACACGCCGGAAGACAGCTTGAAGTCCTCGGCCAGGCGGCCGTCGAACAACAGGCCGCGCTCGGGATGCTGCGGATCGATCGGCTTGAGCGCATCGCCGGAGCGGTAGAAGCCTTCCTCGTCGAAAGCCTCGGCGGTCTGCTGCGGCGCGTTCCAGTAACCCGGCATCACGTGCGGCCCGCGGAAGCGCGCTTCCAGCTTGTCGCCGACCGGCACCAGCTTGACCTCGCAGCCCGGCGCCGGCACGCCGACGTCGCCGGGGGTATTGCTGGTGCCGTGGGTGAAGGTGCACGACGGCGCGCATTCGGTCATGCCCAGGCCGGCGAGCATGCGGATGCGTTCGCCGCAGTGCGCCTCGGCGATGCGCTCCAGGCGGTCCCACACTTCCTGCGACAGCGCCGCGGCGGCGAAGAAGAACATGCGCATGCGCGACAGGAACGTCTCGCGCAGCGCCGCATCCTGTTCCAGCGCCTGCGCCAGTTGTTCCCAGCCGCGCGGCACGCTCAGGTACACGGTGGGCGCGATCTCGCGCAGGTTGCGCAAGGTCTGCTCGAACAGCGCCGGGGTCGGCTTGCCGTCGTCGAGGTAGAAGCTGCCGCCGTTGTACAGGGCGATGCCGATGTTGTGGCTGCCGCCGAAGGTGTGGTTCCACGGCAGCCAGTCGACCAGCACCGGCGTCTGCCCGAGCACCGGAAAGGTCTGCAGCAGCATCTGCTGGTTCGCGCACAGCATGCGCTGGGTGGTGATCACCGCCTTGGGCAGCAGGGTGGAGCCGGAGGTGAACAGGAATTTGGCGATGCTGTCGGGGCCGCAGGCGGCGAAGGCGGCATCGGCGGCCTCCAGCGCACGCGGCGCCAGCAGTTCCTCGAAACGCAGGCAGGCACGATCGCCCACGGTGCCACGCACGCACACCGCCGGGACATCGGTGGGGAACACCGCCGCGATCGCCGGGGCGAACGCGGCACCGTCGCTGGCGAACAGCAGGCCCGGGCGCAGTACCTCGGCCACATGCCGCAGCTTGGCGAAATCGCGCGACAGCAACGCATAGCCCGGCGACACCGGGCAGTACGGGATGCCGGCGTACATCGCCGCGAACGCGAGCTGCAGGTGCTCCAGGTCGTTGCCGGACAGGATCGCCAGCGGCCGTTGTGCCGACAGACCCATGTCCAGCAGATGCGCGGCGATGCGGCGGGTGCGCTCGAGCATCTGCGCGTAGCTCAGGCGCCGCCACTGCCCGGCGTCGTCGCGCTGCGCCACGAAGGTGGCATCGGGGGTGTGCAGCGCCCAGTGCTGCAGGCGCTGCAGCAGGTGCCTGGGCAGCGGCGCCAGCGGTTCGCGCGCGCGCAGGCGCAGCACGCCGTCGGCATCGCGGTGGACCTCGGTATCCGCGTGGCTCAGTCCGACAGGACGGTAGCGCGCGGCGGTGGCAACGGACTCAGCGGCATTCATCGGAACCATCCGGGGGAGAGAGACGGCACGGCGTGCGGCAACGCCGCCGCGGCCCCGCGGGGCCGCCGGCGACGCGACGGGTCAGCGCTTGTAGGTCTGCAGACCGGGCTTGATGGTTTTGTCGTCCAGGAATTGCTTCAGGCCCTGTTGCCGGCCCTTCTCGGGATCGCGGTGATTGGACTGGTCGACCTTGGCGTACAGGTAGTCCTCGTTCTGCTCCCAGGTCAGCTCGCGGCAGCGCTTGAAGCCGTGCTTGGCGAAGCGCAGCACCACCGGGTTCTTCTGCTGCAGTTCCTGTGCCAGCTTGGTCACTTCCTCACGCAGCTGCGCGCGCGGCACGCTGGCGTTGACCAGGCCCATCTGCGCCGCCTCGGTGCCGGTGAAGGTGCGTCCAGTCATGATGTAGAGCATGGCGTTGCGGTGGCCCATGGTGTCGGCGACGGCCTTGCTGACCAGGTTGCCCGGGGGGATGCCCCAGTTGATCTCCGACAACCCGAACACCGCCTCGTCCGCGGCGATGGCCAGGTCGCAGGCGACCAGCGGCGAGAACGCGCCACCGAAACACCAGCCGTTGACCGCGGCGATGGTCGGCTTGCTGTAGAAACGCAGCAGACGCCACTGCCACTGCGAGCAGTCGCGGCGCATGCGCTCCTGCACGATCTCTTCCTTGCCGTCGGTCTCGCGGAAGTATTCCTTCAGGTCCATGCCGGCCGACCAGGATTCGCCGGCGCCGGTCAGCACCACCACCTCGGCGCTGCTGTCCAGCTCCAGCGTCTCCAGCACGTCGATCATTTCGCGATTGAGGGTGGGACTCATCGCGTTGCGCTTGTCCGGCCGGTTCAGGGTGACCCAGGCGATGCCTGCGTCGATCTCGACCTGGACGGTCTGCCAGCGGTCTTGGTAGCTGCTCATGGATAGGCCTGCATGGGGAGGGGGAGAGAGCGGATCACTTAGGACTGATAATAGTTATAGATCATCATTATTTCGGCGCAAGCTGCAGTGCAGCATGGCGGGCGGCGCTGTGGCGGGAGCATGGCGGCCCGCCCATGGGCGGGGTGACAGCAACTGCGATACGGATTCCTTGGACTCGCGAAGGGAGCAAGCCATCCCAGGACCTTGGATCCGCCGCCACGTCGGCGCGAGTCTTCACGCCCGGTGAACGCAATGCTCACAGGGGACGTTCAGTCCCGGGTTAGCATCCAGCCCACAGGGGTTCCGTCGACACCGGGGTGATGTGATGCACACCGTCTCCGCGCTTGACCAACCGACCCACGCTCGCGTCAGCATCGATCTGGACGCCGAGATGGCGTACTGGCAGCAGGCCCATGCCGAGGGCCGTCTCGGCCGCCAGGGCTTCGCCGACTACGCGCAGCTGCTGAAGATCGGCTATGACGTGTACCTGGCCTACCCGCGCGCCAACGAGGCGCAGCTGTACCGCGTGCTGCAGGACGCTTATCACCAGTGCGCACCGATGTTGTCGGTGCCGTGGGACGAGGCGCGCTGGCTGGTGCGGCATGCCTGGCAGCACCTGGCGCAGTCGGGGCGGCGGCACTGAACAGCGCCCAGCGCAGCCGGGCATATCGTCGTTGCCAGGGCAGGAGCGGCGTCAGCCGCGACGGGCGTTACCGAGAATGCCTGTCGCGGCCGACGCCGCTGCTACGCTGCGTCTTCGGTCGCGATGGAAGGCGCCCGAGGCGCCGTCTCCCGGCGCAGCGGCGACAACCGGATAGCAGCCCATCGCGCGCTCGGCACACCGCGGCGTGCGCCGCGTGTAGCTGGCGCACGCATCCGGCACCGCATGCGGCTCAACGCGACGAAGCGGGTGGCGAGGCGCTGTGCTCCTTCGCTTCCAGGCGCCCATGGAACGCGTTCGATCCCTTGCCGGGCGCCGTCGCCGCCTCGCCCTCGCTGCGCTTGAGGCGCTGCTTGCGCTGTTCGACCACGCGGCTGGCCAGGGCCACGCGGCGCCCGATCACCATGTCGGTCAGCCAGTCGATCAGGTGGCGCGTATAGGCGGCCTGGTGTGCCTTCTCGGTCAGCGCGTGATCGGCGCCGGCGATCATGCGGGTGGTCAGCGAGCGCGCGTTGGAGAACGCTGCCGCGTAGTTGTGCAGTACCTGGCTCGGCACGATGGTGTCGCGTTCGGCCTCCACCAGCAGCACATCGCCGCGATAGCGTTGGCAGGCCGCCAGGGCGCGGTTGTCCGCCGGCGTCACCACGCGGTTGCGGTAGGGCATCAGATCGGGATCGCGGTTCAGCGCGACCTTCGGCCCGTCCCAGTGCGCGTCCTTGTACAGCGCCGGCGAGCGCAGGGCCAGCCACTCCACCGGCCGCTCCAGCGTCAGCAACGCGGCCAGGTAACCGCCGTAGCTCAGCCCAACGACCGCGATCGCGTCCGGATCCACGTGCGGCGACGCCGCCAGGCGATCGTAAGCGGCCTTGATGTCGTCCAGGTTCTGCGCGCGCGTCACCGTCTCGCGCATCGCCGCCAGGCCTTCGTGGCCGCGCAGGTCGAAGGTCAGGCACACGCAGCCCAGGCCGGCCGCTTCGCGCGCGCGCACCAGGTTGTGATGCTGGTTGCCACCCCAGCCGTGCACGAACAGCACGCCGGGCAGGCGGCTGGTCGGAGTCAGCAAGGTGCCGCTGAGCGCCGCGCCGTCGACCGGGATGTCGATGCTGGAAAGTTCGGCTTCCATGGTCAGGTCACGCTGCGCATGTAGCGGTACTTGGTCAGCAGGCCGGTGCGCGGCTCTTCGCCCACGTAGTACACCTGCGCCCCGGCCGGCGGCGGCGGATGCGCGCCATAGCGCTCGACGGTGGCGGCGACCACGCGTTGCAGCGCCGGCGACTGCTGGAACGCAGCGACCGCGGCCAGTTCCGCCGGCGTGGCGCCGCCGACGCGCCAGGACTGCTCGAGGACGCCGCAGGCGATGCTGCCATCGGCAAGCAGCCCCTCGATCACGTCGTAGTTGCGGCGCGACGCATAGAAGCCCGGATAGGCCGCGGCCACCAGCCGATCGTAGTCGCGTGCCTTCAGCACCGCGGTGCGCTGGCGCGGCGGCAACGGCTGCTCCAGCAGTGTGTCGAGGGTGCCGCGGATCACCTGCAGTTCCGAGCCGCCGTACGCCTCGCGGCCGCTGCCATCGCGGGTGACCGACTGCGTGCCGCAGTAGGCGATGGTCACGCCGGCGCAATGTGTTTCGCCGACGCTGAAGGTGGTCGGCTGCTGCAGGTGCCGTTCCAGCACCACCCCATGCTCGCGCAACGCGTGCGCGGGCAGTGTCGCCAGCGCCGCGTCCAGCGCCTGCGCGTCGCCGAGCAGCACCTGCCCGAGCCCACCGACGCCGTGCGGCAGCTTCAGCCGCACCGGGCCGCCGTCGCACAAGCGCGCGTACGCGCGTCGGGCATCGGCAGCGCTGAAGGCGGCGTAGCCCGGCAGCGTGGCGGACGCCAGCGCCGCGCCCAGGTCGGGCTGCCACCCGTCAGGTGACTGCGCATCGATCTCGATCAGCGGATGGCTGATCGCCTTGGTGGCGACGAAGGCGTACGGCACCACACCGCCCAGCAGATCGGCCGCCGCGTGCACGCCGATCTGCTCGGCCTGCGCGGTGGTCAGGGTGTCGTCGGGCACGCAGAACGCACCCGCACCGGCGGCACAGCGCTCGTCGTGCACGGGCAGGTGCATCAGCCGCCCCACTTCGGCGACCAGCCAGGCATGCGTGGCTGCCTCGTGGCCCCCGGACACGATCTCCCGCACCTGGCAGGCGCGAACATTGGCATGCACGGTGGATCGGGCCATGCGGAACGCTCCGTGCGGATTGGAAAGACGCGCTGCCTCAGCCATGGTCGTACCACTGCAGCAGCAACACGGCGGCCGCGGCCAGCGCCAGCAGCGCGGCAACCACGCGCAGCCAGCGGCTGGCGCGCAGTTGCCGCCACCAGGCAGCGGCTTCGGACGTGCCGCTGGCATCGCGCGCGCGTCGATGCTGGCGCGCGGAGGCGGAAGGAGGGGCCGCAGAGTGGCGGTCGTCGTGACGCATGGCGCAAGGCTGTCGCGCGGGCTGTCGCATGGGGGTGAACGCGATGTGGTGCGCGTGTCATCGCGCGAAAACAAGGGCCGGCTGCGTCCGTCAACCGCATCATCGCGTCGGCGATACGCTTCGCGCTTGCGGTAAAGACGACTCAGTGCGAGCACACAGCCAGTGCGAGCAATAGCGTCATCACGGTCGATCGTCAGCGCAGCAGCGCACGAACGTTATGGTCGACACCGTGCTCAGGCCGCAGCCGTCGCCGCGGCATGGTGGGCGGGCAAGCGGGCATCGATCCGGTGCTTGCCGGCCAGCGCCTGCATGCCCTGCAGGGTGGCCTGTACCGCGCTGGCATAGCCGCTGCGCCACAAGTCGGCGCGCGACTGCCGCGATGCCGCCGCATTCAGCGCCAGTGCGAAGGCCTGCACGCGCGGATCGGCCAGCGCGGCGCGCTCCAGGAAGGGCTGCTCCGGGGCGATGACGTCGACCGGGGCCAGCCAGGCGTCGGCGACCAGTTCGGCCACGCCGGCGCGGTGCGAGAGCTGGTGCATGGCAGTGAGCGTCTCGTGCAGCATTTCCAGGCACGCCCATTGCCACAGCGCGGCCTTGTACTGCGGGTCGGCCTGGTCCAGGGCGGACAAGGCGCCATCGACATGATCGATGCGAAGATCCTGCATGGCCGACTCCACGATACGGCATTGCGATCCGCACATTCTGCGCGGCGAAAGTGAGCGCAACGTGAGTCGTGCGGCGGCAGCGTACAGGCGGTCACAGCGGGCGCGGCGGCAGCCATCGCGTATACTGGCCGCGCGCCTGCTCGCGCCGCTCTCTCACTACGCGCCTCCCATGACGCCACCCTGACACCCGCAGCTTGCATCGGCCCGCCTCGACGGCAGGCCGCAAGTTGTTGGTTTTCCATTGCATACAGCGAGCGCTGCCCTGCGACAGGGCGGTGTCGGGAGCGTTTACCTTGAAATTTTCCTCTTCCCTGCGCCAGTCCTGGTGCGGCAATCTCCGTGGCGACGTGCTCGCCGGCCTGGTCGTGGCATTGGCGCTGATTCCCGAGGCGATCGCGTTCTCGATCATCGCCGGCGTCGATCCCAAGATCGGCCTCTATGCCGCCTTCTGCATCTGCGTGACCATCGCCTTCGCCGGCGGGCGCCCCGGCATGATTTCCGCCGCCACCGGCGCGATGGCGCTGCTGATGATCGGCTTGGTCAAGCAACACGGCTTGCCCTACCTGCTGGCAGCCACGCTGCTGACCGGCGTGCTGCAGATCCTGGCCGGGCTGTTCAAGCTCGGCGCGCTGATGCGCTTCGTCTCGCGCTCGGTGATCACCGGCTTCGTCAATGCGCTGGCGATCCTGATCTTCATGGCACAACTGCCCGAACTGATCGGCGTGCCCGTCCCGGTCTACCCGCTGGTCGCGCTGGGTCTGCTGCTGATCTACGGCCTGCCCTGGCTGTCGCGGCGCAGCTTTCCCGGCATCGGCCTGTGGTTGCTGGTGCTGGGCGCCGCCTTGACCGCAGGCAGCATGGTGCCGTGGATGCTGCTGCCGGTCGCCGTGGGTGGCGCCGCGGCGCTGCTGTTGGGGCACCGCTGGACGCGCGGCCTGGCCGTGCCGCCGCCGCTGGTGGCGATCGTGCTGCTGACCGGGCTGGCACTGTACTTCGGCATCCACGTGCCCACCGTCGGCGACAAGGGACAACTGCCCGATCGCCTCCCCAGCCTGCTGCTGCCGGCCGTGCCGTGGACGCTGGAAACGCTGCGGATCGTGTTCCCGGTCGCGGCGACGATGGCCGTGGTCGGCCTGCTCGAGTCGATGATGACCGCACAGATCGTCGACGACATGACCGATACGCCCAGCGACAAGAACCGCGAATGCGTGGGCCAGGGTGTGGCCAACATCGTCAGCGGCCTGTTCGGCGGCATGGCCGGCTGCGCGATGATCGGGCAATCGGTGATCAACGTGAAGTCCGGCGGGCGCGGCCGGCTGTCCGCGCTGGTCGCCGGCAGCGTGCTGTTGCTGCTGGTTGTGTTCGCCGGCGCCTGGGTACGGCAGATCCCGATGGCCGCGCTGGTGGCGGTGATGATCATGGTCTCGGTGGGCACCTTCAGCTGGCGCTCGCTGGCGCAGTTGCGCACCCACCCGACCAGCTCCAGCGTGGTGATGCTCGGCACCGTCGCGGTGACCGTGGCCACCCACGACCTGGCGCGCGGCGTGCTCACCGGCGTGCTGCTGTCGGCGCTGTTCTTCGCGCGCAAGGTCGGGCGCATGCTGCACATCGCGCGCAGCGAGGACGCGGACGGTGGCCACACCTACCGCATCCGCGGCCAACTGTTCTTCGCCTCGGCCGGCGGCTTCGCCGGTGCCTTCGACTTCGCTCACGCGCCGGCGCGGGTCACCCTGGACCTGAGCGACGCGCACGTCTGGGACATCAGCGCCATCGGCGCGCTGGACCAGGTGGTGATGAAATTCCGCCGCCACGGCGCGCAGGTCCAGGTGCTGGGACTGAACCCGGACAGTGCGGCGATGGTCGGGCGGCTGGGCAGGCACCAGCGCGACGATGTGGAAAGCGTTCCGCTACATTGAGGCCCGGCCGGGACGATCGTGTCGGCGCGGCGCAGCGCGCGGTCACGCCGCGCGCCGTCCCGCGTGCCGACATGGCGACGACATCGGCCGATTAGCATCGAACTGCTAACGGCCATGCAGGAGATCCGCCGATGTCACTGGACCACTGGCAACTGCCGCCACACGACTGGGTGCCCAACCACCCGTTCCTGCCAGTGCTGCACTACCGGCAGTGCGTCGGCACCCTCGACGCCGACGGCTTCGAACGCCGCTTCGCCGCGCACGGCTGGCCGCCGCAATGGCGCGACGGCATCTACGACTATCACCACTACCATTCCACCGCGCACGAAATGCTCGGCGTCGCCCGCGGTAGCGCCCGCGTGCTGCTCGGCGGCCCGGTCGGCATCGAGGTCGCGCTCGCTGCCGGCGATGCGCTGCTACTGCCGGCCGGGACAGGCCATTGCCGGCTGTCGGCCAGCGCCGACTTCATGGTCGTCGGCGCCTATCCCGACGGGCAGGATTGGGATATCTGCCGGGAAGCGCCTACAGCCGAGATGCTGCAAGGGATCGCCAATGTGCCTTTTCCAAGCAGCGATCCATTGCTCGGGGCGGAGGGGCCGTTGCTGAAGCATTGGAAGAGACCTGTCGACGTCGACTGACTGCGTCGTCGCACGGGATCATGCTTGCCTCGAAGTCGGCCCCGCCGCCCAGACATCGCACGCCGGATCGAACTCGGTCGTCGCTGCGTGCTCGGAGCGCCAGCCGAAGCCGCAGATCGCCATGACGCTCTGGCGCATCGGATCCAGGTCCAGTGCCTTGCCGAGATCGACATCATTGATGGCGGAGGTGAAGAACGCGCCCAACCCCAGATCGGTGGCAGAGAAGTACAGCGCCTGTGAGATGTGGCCGACGTCCAGGGTCAGCGCGCGATAGGCCTTGGCATGCTGGCGATACTTACAGAACGTCCGGTTGAGTCCATCAGGACAACCAAGAAGCGCCAGGATGTGGATCGCTTGCTTATCAGCTTGGCGATCTAAATTACATATTTTTTGCTACGTAAGAACGGCAATGGATGCCCCGACCGAAGACTTGACGGATCAGAGCGAAGATGAATTGACATCCTCTACAGTCCGTCTAGCATCAGATGGCCTAGGTTCAACCTAAGCACACACCTCTAACGTCGATCGAGGAAGGGTATGGGCACAGCTTTATTGCAACAAAATGAAGAGGCTCTGGCCTCCCCGACAAGCCCTTTGCAGGGAAAAATTCCACTTGACGAGAAGGTCGCTGACCGCCTATTGGATCTCTTGAGCACCGACAATCAGTTCCGTGCACTTTTCAAGAAAGATCCTGTCGCTGGACTTGTCCAAGCTGGACATGTATTTGCGATCAACAAGGCGGAAAATCGCACCAAGGAAGTCCAATTTTTGCCCTTTCTTCGATGCTTGCTTGTCGGAAAATTGGCCAGCAAAAAAGAAATCTCTCGGTCTAGAGACGACATCAGAGCATTCCTAACGAGCGCAGGCACTCACACGGTTGTTCATGCTTTGGAATCGGGCAGAGTAGAAGCCTTCTTCAGGAAGTGAAGCTAGCGAAGGCTTCGCGGGCGCGCCAGCCAAAAGCTGGCGCGCCCGTGACTCCGCTATCGACCTAGCCATACCTCGTTAAGCGGATCAAACTCAGTCGTCGTCATCGACTTTGACCTCCAACCAAATCCGCAAATGGCGAGCGGCCCCTCAAGCAAAGGATCAAGTCCGAACGCATTTTCGACGTTGACGTCGTTTATAGCAGAGGTCACGAAGGCACCTAGTCCGAGCTGTGTTGCGCTAGAGTAAATCGCCTGGGAGATATGACCTACATCCAGTGTTACCGCGCGGTACGCTTTCGAATGAAACCGATACTTCCAGAAACTGCGCGCGTATCGAGGCGCAAGGATAAGCTGAACATGCGCCCCCGCAAACCAGTGTTGCCCCGCCAACATCTCCGTCGCCAAGGTGGCAAGACAGACAGATGGGATAGAAAGCAATTCCAACTTATGTTCAACAGGATGATAGTGATAGAGACCCGGCGCAATGCCCTCTACCCGCTGTACGACTAAGTAAACCTCGGTCGGATGCAATCCGCCAGCCGAAGGAACATTCTTTTTTACGAATGCAGTATCTTCCTGAAGGCGAACAACTGCCTGGGCCATCACCACCCTCTGCATCATTCGTGAAAAAATGTCGATCGGAAGCTCTTTCTCCTGGTCGAAATTTCTGCACGTCGCTCTAGTCGCCATGAGCTTCTCGTACTCATCGGCCGCAAGCCTGGGAAGTTCTATGTCCCCCGCCGAATGAGATCTGGATATCACTTCTGGAGGCGGCGGGCCAAGTTTATCGCGCAACTCCGGCGCAGTGGTCAACTTGTTGGCTTCCATGGAGGCGACGCTGTCAAGATCCTTCCAGCGACAAAACTTGTGCAGCATGGCCGCAGCGGGCCACCAATACGCTGAGCGCACGACGTCATCGCGATCCCGAATCGCCTTGTGAGCTTTTGTGTCGCCGACGAGTAAACCCTTCTTCAAAAGAGCGTCAATCAAATCAATCGCCTGAGAAGCGAAGGATTTTCTATTTATCCAGTCGCTTGGACTGATACTTCCCAAAATCTCCCTCTCTTCCTGATTGACTTCCACTTCATCATCCAGGTGTGGTGCGAGCGCCAGCCAGCGGATCTGACGACTAAGGCCGGCGCCGCCAGAAAATAGTGACATCAAGTCAAAATCGACCGATTCCCTAGGCTCAAAAAATACAATCGCGCAGCGGCGAAGCTTCATAGCATCCTCATTGCAAATTCATAGCTAAACTTTATCTCGCCTCT
>NZ_AQOJ01000112.1:0-4886 GCF_000364685.1 Xanthomonas sp. SHU 166 | reverse complement strand
CGCCAGCGCGCTCGCGCCGCCGCGACCGCTGCTGCCGGCCGAACAGGCGGCGCTGATCGCCTTCGCCGAGCGCGCGCCGCGGCTCACCCCGGAGCGGCAACTGGAACTGGCCGCGCTGGCGCAGCCGCTGACCGACACGCCGGGCCAGGCCGGAGTGCTGCGCCTGTACGCGATGGCCAACTGGTTGCTGGGCCGCCGATGAAACAGGAACAGTTCGTCCTCCGTCATCAGCAGGAATGGCAGGTGTTCGAGGCCTGGCTGCAGCGCAGCGCGCGCAGGTCGGCGCCGAACAAGGCCGGCGCCGCCGACGACGCCAGCAAGACCGCCGCGCCACCGACCGCGATCCCGAGTCCAGGCCAGCCGACGCCGCTCGCCGACGAGGACATGCCGGCGCGCTACCGGCGCGTGTGCCACCAGCTGGCACTGGCACGCAGGCGCGGCTACAGCCCGCAGGTCACCGCGCGCCTGCAGCACCTGATGCAGCAGGGCCACACCGTCCTGTACCGGGCGCCGCGTCCGCGCTGGCGGCGCGCGGCGGAATTCCTGTTCGCCGAATTCCCGCAGCTGGTGCGCAGCCAGGCCGGCTACATGGCGGCGGCCACCGCGCTGTTCGTGGTGCCGCTGGTGACCATCTTCGTGCTGCTGCAGTTCCGTCCGGAACTGATCCACGGGTTGATGGACCCGATGCAGGTCACCCAGGTCGAGCGCATGTACGACCCGGCCGCCAGCGCACAGAAGCTCGGCCGCGACAGCGGCACCGATTGGCAGATGTTCGGCCACTACATCATGAACAACATCAGCATCGGCCTGCGCACGTTCGCCAGTGGCCTGCTGGCGGGACTGGGCACGGTGCTGGTGCTGCTGTTCAACGGCATCACCATCGGCGCGGTGGCCGGGCACCTGCACCAGATCGGCTACGGCGTCACCTTCTGGCGCTTCGTTGCCGGGCATGCGCCGTTCGAACTGACCGCGATCGTGATCGCCGGCGGCGCCGGTCTGCAGCTCGGCCTGAAGGTGCTGGCGCCGGGACGGCGGCGGCGCATCGATGCGCTGGTGGAAGGCGGCAAGATCGGCGCGCGGCTGTGCCTGGGCGTGGCTGCGATGCTGCTGGTGGCCGCCTTCATCGAGGCGTTCTGGTCGTCCATCGCGACCGTGCCGGCGTGGGTCAAGTACAGCGTGTCGGCGGCGCTCTGGACGCTGGTGCTGGCGTGGCTGTGGCGCGGCGGGCGCGGCCGCGCGGAGGCCATCGATGCGGATTGAGCGCCTGGACGTGGTGCTGCGCGCACGCTCGGCCTGGGAAGCGATGGAACTGGGCAGCGCCCTGGTCCGCCGCCACGCCGGGGCGATCTGGAAGCCCTGGCTGCTGGTCACCCTGCCGCTGTTCGCCGTGCTCAACCTCGGCGCCTGGGCGACCGATGCGCTGTGGCTGGCACCGCTGCTGCTGTGGTGGCTGAAGCCGGTGCTGGACCGGATCCCGCTGTTCGTGATCTCGCGTGCGGTGTTCGGCGACGTGCCGCGCGTGCGCGACACAGTGCGCGCGCAGGGCGCCTGGGGCTGGCGCACCCTGATCGGCTACCTGACCTGGCGCCGGTTGAGCCCGGCGCGCAGCGTGTTCATGCCGCTGGAACTGCTGGAAGGCGCCAGCGCCAGCCAGCAACGCGAGCGCCGCCGCACCCTGGGCGGGGCGATCTACGGCCATGCGCTGCTGATGGCCAGCGTCTTCGCCACGTTCGAGGGCATGCTCAGCCTGGCCTGCATCGCCACGATCTTCCTGTTCGTGCCCATCGACCTGCTGCCGGAAACCGCGCGCGCGGCCTGGTCGCTGATCGGCCAGCAGACCCCGGTGTGGGCGGACATCGGCTTCAATGCCATCGCCTGGCTGGCGATCACCCTGATCGAACCGTTCTTCGTCGGCGCCGGCTTCGGCCTGTACCTCAACCGGCGTACCCAGCTCGAAGCCTGGGACGTGGAGATGGCACTGCGCCGGATGGCCGCGCGCCTGCGCGGCGCCGCGCCGCTGCTCCTGCTGTGCGTGGCCCTGCTCGCCGCGCCGGCCGCGGCGCTGCGTGCGCAGCCGGCGGCCGACGACACAGCGGTGCAGACGGCGGCGGAGCAGGATGCTCCCGCCGACGCCGGGCGCGATGACGGGACCGATGACGACACGGACACTGACAGTGATGCGGATGCGGATGCGGATGCCGACACCGACAGCAAGCCCGCCGCCGACAGCCACCACCACAACGCGGCGCATCCG
Source organism: Xanthomonas sp. SHU 166 (assembly GCF_000364685.1). Classification (NCBI taxonomy): domain Bacteria; kingdom Pseudomonadati; phylum Pseudomonadota; class Gammaproteobacteria; order Lysobacterales; family Lysobacteraceae; genus Xanthomonas; species Xanthomonas sp. SHU 166. The sequence continues at coordinate 2,632 of NZ_AQOJ01000112.1, read as the reverse complement.
GTCCCGCTGGACGAAGTGTTCGACACCGAGCCCGCCGCCGATGCGCGCTTCGCCCGCGCCGCCGACCGCGCCTACGCCGACCCGCTGCTGACCGCCAAGCGCACCATCGGCTACTGGAAGAAGCGCAATCCCGACGAACCGCCCAAGCCGGACGACAAGCAGCAAGACCTCACCGCGTTCGGCAAATGGATGAAGGCCGCCGCCCAGGCCATCGCGTTCGTCGGCAAGTGGGGCATGTGGGTGCTGGCCGGCATCCTGCTGCTGGTGCTGCTGCTGACCGCCAGGCACTGGCTGCCGTGGATGCGCGGCACCGGGCGCCGGCGTGCAACGGTGGCGACGGCACCGGAGCACACGCCGGTGCTGGCGCCGCAACCGCTGCCGGACGACGTGGCGACGGTGGCACGACGCGCCTGGCGCGAAGGCCGCCACCGCGACGCGCTGGCGCTGCTGTACCGGGCCAGCGTGGCGACGCTGTGCGAGCGCGCCGATCTGGTGCTGCCGCCCAGCGCCACCGAGGCGCAGTGCCTGCGCGCCGCGCAACGCCTGCCCGACGACGCCGACCGCGGCCTGTTCGCGCGCATGGTGCGGGTCTGGCAGCACGCCGCCTATGCGGGCCGGCTGCCCGAGGACAGCGCCTTCGACGCGCTGGTCGACGACCTGCAGCGCCAGTTCCGGTGGCAGGCATGAACAGCGGCACGCGCAATGCGCTGATCTTCCTGGTCGGCCTGCTGCTGGTCAGCGTCGGCGCGGCCTGGTTCTTCGGCCGCTACGAACGCGCCGAGCGGGAGATCGTGCTGCCGCCGCGCGGCGAGGCTGCCTACAACCCGCTGTACGCGCTGCGCCAGACCCTGCGCGCCGACGGCGTGCGTGCCGAGTCGCGGCAACGCCTGGACCTGGAGGCGATGCGCCTGCGCCCGCACGACAGCGTGGTGCTGTATGGCGACCCACGCATGCTCGGCAAGGCCGACGGCGACGCCTTGCTGGACTGGGTGGAGCATGGCGGACATCTGGTGCTGCGCACGCCCACCGCAGAGGTCAAGCGCGGCGACGTGCCGATCCTGGAAGCGCTGGACATCACCGTCGAGGCGCGCAGCCCGGACGACTGCCTGGTCATGGCGGTGCCGGGCGCGGCGCCACACAAGGTGTTCTGCGGCGGCCGCCGCTTCAACATCGACCCGGATACGCCCAGCAACTGGTGGAGCGGCGAGGACGACGACTTCGTGTTCGCGCGCGTGCCCTACGGCGACGGCAGCGTGGACGTACTGTCGGAACTGGATTTCCTCGAGAACCAGGACGACCGGCTCGGCAGGATGTTCGAGGGCTCGCCGATGGAAGACGATCCGGTGCTGCGCAGCGGCGGGCTGCGCGAGGCCGGCAACCGCCTGCTGGCACGCCAGGTGCTGGGGCCGAACTACGGCCAGGGCACCATCCACCTGATCTATTCGGCCGAACTGCCCTCGCTGTGGCGCACCCTGTTCACCCGCGGCTGGCCGGCCTGGCTGCCCGCGTTGCTGGTCCTGCTGGCCTGGCTGTGGTCGCGCATGCAGCGTTTCGGGCCGCTGCTCGCGCCGCCGGCCGAGGATCGCCGTTCGCTGCTGGAACACGTGCGCGCCAGCGGCGAACACCTGCTGCGCTACGGCCGCGCCGACCTGCTGCACGCGGCGGTACGCGAGGCGTTCCTGGCGCGGCTGCGCCGGCGCGCACCGCTCGCCGCCGCGCTGGAGGGCCCGGCCCAGGCCGCCGCCATCGCCGAACGCCTGCAGCTGCCGGTGGCGCAGGTCGAACAGGCGCTGCAACCGCCGCCGCCCAACCAACCCGCCGCCTTGCGCGAGCGCATCCGCCTCCTCGTCCAGATGAGAAACCAGCTATGACCACCGCCTCCTCCGACGCCGTCGCGCCGCTCGCCGGCCCTGCCCTGATCGAACGCGCCGAGGCGATCCGCGCCGCGGTCGGCCACGCCTTCATCGGCCAGCCGGAGGTGCTGGAGCAGATCCTGATCGCGCTGCTGGCCGGCGGGCATGTGCTGATCGAGGGCGTGCCCGGCCTCGGCAAGACCCTGCTGGTGCGCGCGCTGGCGCAGGCCCTGGAACTGAACTACGCACGCGTGCAGTTCACCCCGGACCTGATGCCCAGCGACGTCAGCGGCCACGCCGTGTACGACCCCAAGACCGAGAGCTTCAAGATCCGCCGCGGCCCGGTGTTCACCCACCTGCTGCTGGCCGACGAGATCAACCGCGCCCCGGCCAAGACCCAGTCGGCGCTGCTCGAAGTGATGCAGGAAGGCCAGGTCACCATCGAAGGCACGGCCTTCCCGCTGGCGCCGCCGTTCCTGGCGCTGGCCACGCAGAACCCGGTCGAGCAGGAAGGCACCTATCCGTTGCCGGAAGCGCAACTGGACCGCTTCCTGCTGAAGATCCTGATCGACTACCCGCAACTGGAAGACGAGGCGCGCATGGTCGCCGCGGTCACCAGCGGCCGCAGCGCCGGCGACTTCGACCTGTCGCAGGTGCCGCGCGTGCTCGGCGCCGAGGAGGTGGTGGCGATGCAGGCCGGCACCGCGGCCATCGCCGTCGACCCGCAGGTCATCGACTACGCCGTGCGGATCGTCGCCGCCACCCGCCGCTGGCCGGGC
>NZ_AQOJ01000111.1:0-8095 GCF_000364685.1 Xanthomonas sp. SHU 166 | reverse complement strand
TGCGCCAGCGCGGCTACGACCAGGCGCTGGAACTGGCGCGGCCACTGGCGCGCGCGCTGGCGCTGCCGCTGTGCCTGGATCTGCAGCGGGTGCGGGCGACCGCGGCGCAATCCGAACTGGATGCGCGCGCGCGCCGGCGCAACCTGCGTGGTGCGTTCGCGGTGCCGGATTCGGCGGCGCTGCCGGCGCACGTGGCGCTGATCGACGACGTGATGACCACCGGCGCGACCCTCCACGCCGCGGCAAAGGCACTGCGCCGTGCCGGCGTCGAACGGGTCGATGCCTGGGTGGTGGCGCGGGTGCCGTGAGCGCTGCACCGGCTGTGCCTGCACCGCATGGCGGACCCGTGGCTATCGCGTGGCCTGTGGCCAGGGCGTTGCTTCGCGCCGCCGAAGCGGGCTGCCGAACCGCGTCGGTGTCAGCCGGCGCGCAGTGCCAGCGCCGCGGCAATGCCGGCGAAGATCGCCAGGCCGACCCAGTTGTTGTGCAGGAAGGCGCGGAAGCACGCCGCGCGTTCACGGTGCCGGGCCATGCGGAATTCGACGACGACCAGCAACGCCGCCACCCCCAGCCCGGCCCAGTACCACACGCCCAGGTCCGCGCGATGCCCGACGAAGGCGAGAGCGACGAACATCAGCGCGTACAGCACGCCCTGGATGACCAGGTCGAGTTCGCCGAACAGGATGGCGGTGGACTTGGAGCCGGCGCGCAGGTCGTCCTCGCGGTCGACCATCGCATACCAGGTGTCGTAGGCGGTGGCCCACAGGATATTGACCGCGTACAGCAGCCAGCCCAGCGCAGGCACCTCGCCGCGCACCGCGGCGAAGGCCATCGGGATGCCCCAGCCGAAGGCCATGCCCAGGTAGACCTGCGGCAGGTAGGTGTAGCGCTTCAGGTAGGGATAGCTGGCGGCCAGGAACAGCCCGACCACGCTCAGGCCGATGGTCAGCGCGTTCATGGTCAGCACCAGCGCGAACGCCACCAGCATCAGCACCGCGAACACCGCCAGCGCTTCGCGGCCGCTGACCGCGCCGGTGGCCAGCGGCCGGCTGCGGGTGCGCTCGACCTGCGGGTCCAGCCAGCGGTCGGCGTAGTCGTTGATCACGCAGCCGGCCGAGCGGGTCAGCCACACCCCGGCGGTGAACACGAACAAGGTCCACAGCGGCGGTATCCCATCGGCGGCCAGCCACAGCGCCCACCAGGTCGGCCACAGCAGCAGCAGCACGCCGATCGGCCGGTCGCCGCGCAGCAGTTTCCAATACTGGCCAAGGCGCGCGCGCGGCGGCAGCGCGGCAGGCGTTTCGTAGCGTTCGTAACCCATCGCGCAAGGGTAGCAGCCGCGTGGTGCCGGCGGCGCGTCGCGGAGGTGGATGCGCCGTGTCCTGCGTTGGTTGGGCGAGCGCCGCAGGACGCGGACGGGCGCCAGGCGTCCACGACGAGGTGGCCGCCGTGCCGGCCGCGCCGCGCCGCATGTCGACGCAAGGTGCCGGTGAGCGGACGGCGGCGGCCGCATGCCCATGACGCGCGCGCCGTCGCCGGGCCGTGCGAATGGGGGAGACGTGGACCACGAATGCCGTTAGAATGCGCGTCCGTTGCGCCCGTAGCTCAGCCGGATAGAGTAGTGGCTTCCGAAGCCATTGGTCGGGGGTTCGAATCCCTCCGGGCGCGCCATCCCCCGCCGTGCATGCCGATCCTGTCTGGCATCGCCCGCGTCCTGTCCGCCATCTGCGCAGGCTCCTATTTACTCTTTCGCTTCCGCCGCCCTGCGGCCGTGCGAACGCATGCGTTGCTCGCTGCCGGGCGCTGTGGCGCCGATGCGTCATGCCCGCGCGACCCCGGCCTTGTCCCAGCGCTTGGTCAGCGTCCCATCCGCTCCCAGAAGCATGGTGCGCGGCGTGCTCTGCTGGAGCCGTCTGCGCGGTGTCCGAGCAGGGCGCCAGGCGTGGTACTGGCTGCGGTACGTGGCATGGGTGCGTGCGTGTTCGGAGACGGGACGTGCGCCGGAACGCACGGAACGAGGTGTTGCGCAACGTCATAGGTTGATGAATTTCACATTACATGTCTCCCTGTGTAGAATTTCGAAGCGGCCAGGGTAGTGTCCGCCACAGGGCCGGCATGGGGATGCCGCTCGCAGTGCTTTCAGTGACGCCCGCCACCTGCATACGCACACGTTCGGATACAACGCCGGGTTCTTCATGCGCCGCCGCTCGACGCTCACGCCCCTGTTGCTCCTGATCGTCCTGTTGCTTGGCGGGTGCGGCGGGATCCAGTCGGTCTCCGAGCAGGGCCGCCGCTCCATTGCCCTGGACGGGCACGTACAGATGCTGCGCGACCGTGCCGGCACGCTCGACGTGCACGCGGTGGCGGCGCGCGGCGACCTGCAGCCGACGTCGCCGGAGTTCAGTCTCGGCTACATCCCTGATGCGGTCTGGCTGCGGCTGCGCCTGGATCGCATGACCGGCCTGCCTCGGGTGCTGATGTTGCAGGTGGACGCGCCGCTGGCCGATACCGTGCGCCTCTACGTGCCGCAGCCGGGCGGTGGCTTCCGCGAACTGCGCCGCGGCGAGGACGTGTCGCAGCGCGAGTACCCCTACCTGCTGCGGACGCCGGTGTTCCAGTTGGAAGCGCCGGATGGACGCTATCCGGAGGTCTACCTGCGCCTGACCGAGCGCAACGCGATGACGGTGGCGCTGAAGCTGTGGGAGCCGCAGGCGCTGCTCGCACACGAGGCCTTGTCCGCCAGCCAGGACAGCATCTTCCTGGGCTTCATCCTCGCGCTGTGCATGGCCGGCACCTTCATCTGGCGACGCAGCGGCGTGGGGCCGGTGCGCTGGTATGTCGTCTACATCGCCACCAGCGGCTACAGCGTGTACAAGACCCGGGGCCTGGTCGGCCCGTTCTTTCGTCTGGACACGCACGATGGCGGCGACACCGTACTCGGCGTGGTGCTGGCGCTCAGCGTGGCCATCGCCGTGTCCTTCAGCGTGCGGTTGATGGCTTTGCACACGCATTTCCCGCGGCTGTCGCGCGCCTACGAAACCTTCGTGTGGCTGGTGATCGGCGTCGCCTGCAGCGGATTCCTGCTTGGCAGGTTCGGCACGGTGATGCCGTTCGTGCAGGGGCTGAGCCTGGTCAGCGTACCGTTGATGCTGCTGGTGGCGGCTTACCTGAGCTGGCGCGGCCAGGCCATGGCCAAGCTGTACCTGGTGGCGTTCCTGGTGCTGTACATCGCATTCTTCCGCGGCTTCCTGATCAACCTTGGCCTGCTGCCGAACACGCCGTGGCTGCGCAATGGCGCGCCGCTGGCGGTGGGCCTGACCCTGCACCTGCTGTTGCTGACCTTCAGTTTCGCGCAACGCTTCTACGCGCTGGAGAAGCAGCGCCAAGACGCATTGGCCCTGGCGCTGGAACTCTCGCAGCAGTCCGAGGCATCGCTGGAGCACAAGGTGCGCGAACGCACCCGCGAACTGGCCGAGGAAATCGTGCAGCGCCAGGCCACCGAGCAGCGCCTGCGCGAGAGCAAGACGCAACTGCGGCAGGCACTGGTCGCCGAGCAGCGGCTGCGCGAGGAGCAGCGCGAATTCGTGACGTTGTTGTCGCACGAGTTCCGCACGCCCTTGTCGATCATCCATGCCAGTGGCCAGATGCTGCAGGACACGGAGACCGCGCTGCAGCCGGCAGGACGCCGCCGCATCGAGAAGATCCAGCGATCGGTGGAGCGCATGTCCGAGTTGATCGAACGTTTCCTCGACGATGAACAGGTGCTCTCGGACGAAGGCGCGCTCAAGCGCGAGGTGTTTGCGTTGCCCGCGCTCATCGACGAGGTGCTGGACGCGCTCGATCCGTCACGCGAGCGCGTGCGGGCCGAACTGGCGCAGGCGCCGCTGCGGGTGGATTGCGACCGCGGCCTGCTGCGGATCGCCCTGGACAATCTGTTGGGCAACGCCCTGAAGTACTCCGGGCCGGGACAACCGGTACGGCTGACGGCCACGGTGCAGGCGCAGACCCTGATCCTCGGCGTCGCCGATCAGGGTCCCGGCATTCCGCAGCACGAGCACACCGGGATCTTCCGCAAGTTCGCGCGCGGCAGCGGCAGCGGCGGCACTGCCGGCGCGGGGCTGGGGCTGTACCTGGTCAAGCGCATCGCCCTGCGATTGGGCGGCGAATTGACCCTGGACAGCGACGGCCGCGGCGCGACCTTCAGCCTGCGCCTGCCCCAGGCCGTCGCCGCGGAGGGGCGGTGAGCATGCGCACGCACCGCACATGCGGCGCACGGCATGGCGTCGCGCGCCGCCGCCGCGCCGGGGAGGTACGCTGACATGGCATTGATCGGTCTGCTCGAAGACGAAGTGGATCTGTGCGAGGAACTGCAGAGTTATCTGGTCGGCGCCGGACACCGCGTGGTATCCGCTGGCTCGGCTGCGGCCTTCTTCGCCGCAAGTGCCGGGCTGCGCTTCGACGTGGTGATCCTCGATCGCGGGCTACCCGATGCCGATGGCCTGGAGATCGTGGAGCGCCTGCGCAGCGCCTCCCCGGGCATCGGCATCATCATGTTGACCGCGCGCGGTGCCAGCGAGGACCGCATCCACGGCCTGGAGAACGGGGCCGACCACTATCTGGTCAAGCCGGTGCGCCTGGCGGAACTGGCGGCGCACGTGCGTGCACTGTTGCGACGGCTGCCGCGCGGCTGGCGTCTGGTCGCCAGCGAATGCTGCCTGTACACGCCGGAGGATGCGCGTCTGGAACTGAGCGCGCGCGAGTTCGCGCTGTTGCGGGTGCTGGCCGTGCGCGCCGGCGAGATGGCCGGCCGCCGCGAGGTGGCCGAGGCACTGGGCTGGGACTGGCTGTCCTTCGACCAGCGTCGCCTGGATACCATGATCAGCCGTTTGCGTCGGCGCTGCCGCGAGGCGTGCGGGCAGGAACTGCCAATCCGCACCGAGCACGCGCGCGGCTATCTGACCACCGATTCCATCCGCGTGGAGTAAGCGCGCCGCGCGACGGTTGGCGACCAGGCGCCAGCGAACTCGGCGCAATGCGTCGCGGATGCCGCGTGATGCGATCGTCGCTGCGTCAAAATGCCGTCGTCGCTGTCGCTCGTGCGCACCGCGTGGAGCCACGGACGCGCCGGAAATCCGCCGAAATGCCTGCATTCCGATGCGGCGAACGACCCGCGCCTACGGTCCTTTGACGTTTCGCGGCCGTGTCAGAACTCGTAAGTTTTCACGCCCTCGTGATCTCCAGAATGGCGCCGATCAACAAGGGCGCGTTCTGCGCACCACACGGGGACATTGCATGAATACCACGCGGCTGGCCAAGCTTCTTGGCCTCGGCTCGTTGCCACTCGCTGTCAATTTGGCTCTTGCGCAGACGGCGCCGCCGGACGCGGGTTCGCTGCTCAACCAGCAGCAGCGCCAGGAACGGTTGCAGCCGCCGGCCGACGATGCGGCCGCGTTGCTGCAGGCGCCGTTGCCCGATGCGCCGGATGGCGGCTTCAGCGCACGCATCGACCGCGTCCGCTTCAGCGGAGCCGAGGGCGCGATCGACACGCAGGCGCTGCAGGCGGTGGTTGCCGATGCGCTGGGCAAGTCGCTGACCCACGCGCAGTTGCAGGCGCTGGCGCAGCGGGTCAGTGCCGCGCTGCAGGCGCAGGGTTATCTGCTGGCGCGCGCCTATCTGCCGCGGCAGGACCTGAGCAACGGCGAGCTGGAGATCGCGATCATGATCGGGCGTCTGCAGAACGCGCCCGGCCGCGTGCAGGTGCTGTCCGACGATGCCGCGCTGCGCGCCCGCGCGACCGGCATCGCCGATGCGGCCTTGCCCGAAGGGCCGGTGCGCAACGACCAGTTGGAGCGCGCGCTGCTGTTGATCAACGACGTGCCAGGCGTGAGCGCGCGTGCGACGCTGGAAAAGGGCGCCGAGCCCGGCAGCAGCCGCCTGCTGATCCGTGCCGATAGTGCGCCGGCGTGGATCGGCGGCGCGAGCGTGGACAACTTCGCCAACCGCTACACCGGCGCGTGGCGCAGCAGCGCCTGGGGCGCGGTGAATCGGCCGTTCGAGCACGAGGACCTGCTCGGCGTGAACCTCAGCCACAGCAGCGGCAGTGATCTGCTGGGTCTGAACTACGCCATCGGCCTGACCCCGTCGGGTCTGCGCGCCAACGTCGCCGCCTCGTCGATGCACTACGCGGTTGGCGCCGAGTTCAAGCCGCTGGACCTGCGCGGCAGCGCGCGTACCGTCGGCGCCGGCCTCAGCTATCCGCTGTTGCGCACGCGCAAGCGCAGCCTGTGGATCAGCGTGGACGCCGAGCGTCGCGAGCTGGTCGACAAGGCGCTGGGCCAGGTCCTGCGCGAGCGCAATCTGGACCGGCTCACCACCATGCTCAGCGGCAACGCCTGGGACGGTTGGTGGGGCGGCGGTTACTTCGGCGCCAGCCTGGGCTGGGTCGCCGGCCGTGTGGATCTGGACAACGCGGCCGACCGCATCGCCGACGGGCTGAGCGCGCGCACCCGCGGCAGCTACAACAAGCTGGTCTGGCGCGTGGAGCGCAATCAGAGCCTGGGCGGCTTGAGCAACTGGGGCCTGTACGTGGGTGCCAATGGCCAGTTCGCCAGCAAGAACCTGGATTCGTCGGAGAAGTTCCTGCTCGGCGGCCCGTCCGGGGTGCGCGGGCATGCGGTCGGCGAAGGCAGCGGCGACAACGGCTGGCTGGTCAATGCCGAGCTGCGCCGCGATTTCCTCGTCGCCAGGCACGTGCGTGCGCAGGCGCTGTTGTTCGCCGATCACGGCCACGTGCGCCAGCACATCGATCCGTGGGCGGGATCGGTGATGCCGTGGTCGGGCAATGCGTACGACCTGTCCAGCGCTGGTATCGGCCTGAACCTGCAAGGCGAGCGTTGGTCGCTGCGCGGTGCCTGGGCGCACCGGCTGGGCGACAACCCCGGCCGCAGCGCCGCCGGCCTGAACGCCGACGGCCTGCGCGACGACCACTATCTGTGGCTGCAGGCCAGCCTGCGCTTCTGACGCCGCCACTCCACGCCTTCTGAGGACGATTCGCATGAATCACATCTACCGTTTGATCTGGGACGAACTGCGTGGCGCCTACGTGGTCGCCGCCGAAATTTCCCGCCGCCGCGGCAAGCGCAGCGGCACCGTGGTGCGCGCTGCCGCCGCCGCGATCGCCATCGGCAGCGTGCCGCTGTCGGCCTATGCCGTGGATCCTGGCGCATTGCCCGACGGCGCGCAGATCGCCGCCGGCAATGCGCACCTGGACCAGCACGGCGCCAACCTGACCGTGCATCAGGACAGCCAGCGGCTGATCCTGAACTGGAACAGCTTCGACATCGGCAACCAGGCCAGCGTGCGCTTCGAGCAGCCCGACAGCACCGCCATCGCGCTGAACCGCGTGCTCGGTGGTACGCCCAGCCAGGTGCTGGGCGAACTGAGCGGCAACGGCCAGGTCTGGCTGGTCAATCCCAACGGCGTGTACTTCGGCAAGGGCGCGCAGGTGGACGTGGGCGGGCTGCTGGTCAGTTCGCTTGGCATCAGCGACAGCGACTTCCTGGGCGGACACGCGCGCTTCGTCGCCAGCGGCGCGGCCGGCGCGGTGCGCAACGAGGGCGCGATCCGCGCCAACGGCGGCGTGGTGGCATTGCTGGCGCCGGCGGTGAGCAACACCGGCAGCATCGCGGCGGGCCAGGTCGGCCTGGCCGCAGGCGATCGCGTTGCGGTGGACTTCGGCAGCGACGGCCTGCTGTCGCTGGCGGTCGCCCAGGACGCGCTGAAGGCGGAACTGGCGCAGAGCGGCACCATCCGCGGCAACAACGTGGTGCTCAGCGCCGCCGGCGCCAGCGCGCTGCGCTCCAGCGTCATCAACATGGATGGCGTGGTCGAAGCGACCTCGCTGGGCGCGCATGGCGGGCGCATCCTGCTCGACGGCGGCGACGCCGGCCAGGTCCACGTCAGCGGCCGCCTCGACGCCAGTTCGGCGACCGGCCAGGGCGGCCGCATCGACGTGCTCGGCCAGCAGCTACGCCTGGACGGCGGCGCGCGCCTGGACGCCAGCGGCGCGACCGGCGGTGGCGCCATCCACGTCGGC
>NZ_AQOJ01000110.1:0-13429 GCF_000364685.1 Xanthomonas sp. SHU 166 | reverse complement strand
GGCGCGCTGCAGGCGCGTGCGGCCTTGCCGGGCGATGCCGCGCCGTGGCGCTACTGCCCCTGGCGCGCGGTGCGCCGCGATCCGGCCTGGGCGATGGACGTGGAGCGGTGCGGGGACACGCCTGCGCCGGGGTTCGTGACCTGGGAAGCGGAAGGCCGCGCGCGCTTGCTGGTGCTGCCGGCACAGGCCGCGCTGCTGTGTCGCTGGTGGCGCTGAGGCAGGGCAGCCGCATCGATCGCCGCCACGGCGGGCGGGTCGGTCGGATGGTCATCGGCCATTGACGGCAGAAACACCGACGGTGGCGGGACGGATGCCGCCACGGGTCACAGGACGGGCAGGGACGCCCACGCAGGGACGCTGCAAGGGCGCACACGCCAAGGCGCCGCAAGCATGGCAAGGAAGCGCGTGCGCCACAGGACAGGCAGGACGCCCGCGCAAGGACGCGGCAAGGAGGCACATGCAAGGGCATCGCCAGGCAGGCAGCGCCAGGGAAACGCTTGCGGTAGAGTGCACGGATGCACTCTCCGCTCTCCATTCAGCGCCTGCGCGGCGCCGGGATCGTGCCGTTCCTGGACGCGGTCGCGCAGCTGCGCATCGCGGTGTTCCGCGACTGGCCCTACCTCTACGACGGCGACCTCGGCTACGAACGCGAGTACCTGGCCGCCTATGCGGCGTCGCCCGACAGCGTGTTCGTGCTGGCGCGCGACGGCGAGCAGGTGGTCGGGGCCTCCACCGGGCTGCCGCTGGTCGACGACACCGAGGCGTTCGCCGCGGCCTTCGCCGGCAGCGGCATCGACCCGGCCGAGGTGTTCTATTTCGGCGAATCGGTGCTGTTGCCGCAGTACCGCGGGCGCGGCGCCGGCCATGCCTTCTTCGACGAGCGCGAGGCGCATGCGCGCGCGCTCGGTCGCTTCCGCCTGACCGCGTTCTGTTCGGTGGAGCGGGCGCCCGACGACCCGCGGCGACCGCCGGATTACCGCGGCAACGACGTGTTCTGGCGCAAGCGCGGCTACCTGCCACAGCCGGCGTTGCGCATGCATCTGCCGTGGAACGAGGTCGACCGCGGCGAGACGCCGCATACCCTGGGTTTCTGGACCCGCGCGCTGGAGCCTGCCGCATGAAAGTCGCCGTCGCCAAGTACCCGATCGGCGCGCCCGCCGATTTCGCCGCCTTCGCCGACAAGCAGGCCGCGCTGCTGGGCGAGGCCGCGCAGGCCGGCGCGCAGCTGGCGGTGCTGCCGGAGTATCTGTCGCTGGAACTGGCCGCGACCTTCGGCGCCGACGTGTCGGCGCGGCTGCCGGCCTCGCTGGCGGCGATCCAGGCGCTGCATGCGCCGTACCTGGCCTTGTTCGCCGACCTGGCGCAGCGCCATCGCCTGCACGTGGTCGCCGGCAGCTTCCTGCTCGACGACGGGCAGGGGCGCTACCGCAACCGCGCCTACTGGTTCACCCCCGACGGTGGCCACGGCTGGCAGGACAAGCTGCAACTGACCGGCTTCGAGAAGGCCACCGGCCTGATCGACGGCGGCGAGGCGCTGAAGGTGTTCGAGGCCGAGGGCGTGCGCGCCGGCGTGGCGGTGTGCTACGACAGCGAGTTCCCGCTGCCGGTTCGCGCCCAGTACGAGGCCGGGGCGCGGCTGCTGGTGGTGCCCAGTTGCACCGACACCGAGGCCGGCGCCACCCGCGTGCGCGTGGGCTGCCTGGCGCGGGCGCTGGAGAACCGCATCTTCGTGGCCCAGTCGGTGACCGCCGGCGTCGCCGAGTGGAGCCCGGCGCTGGACGTGAACACCGGCGAAGCGACGCTGTACGCGCCTATGGACGCTGGTTTCCCGGCCGACGGCATCGTTGCGCAGACCCGCGGCGAGCAGGTCTGGGCGATCGCCGAGTTGGACTTCGCCGCGTTCGAGGCCAGCCGCGCCAACGCACAAGTGGCCAACGACCGCGATTGGCGCGGGCAACTGGCACCGGCCGTGCTGCGCGCGGAGCTGAGCCGCTTCGCATAGGAGCGTTTCCCGCAACGTGCCGCGCCTCGGCGTGCCATGCCCTGTTCCCGGGGCGAGACGCTGCTTTACCAATCCCGAATCACCAATCCCCAATCCCGCGGCGCCAGCAGGCGCCGCCCCGGCAAGGTAAAATCGCCCGATTCCCGTCGTTTCGAGCGTTCCATGGCCTGCCGCACCCGTTTCGCCCCCAGTCCCACCGGTTACCTGCACATCGGCGGCGCGCGCACCGCGCTGTACTGCTGGCTGGAGGCGCGCCACCGCGGCGGCGAATTCGTGCTGCGGATCGAGGACACCGACCGCGAGCGCAGCACCCAGGCGGCGATCGACGCGATCCTGGAGGCGATGGAGTGGCTGGGCCTGGATTACGACGAAGGCCCGATCTACCAGACCCGGCGCCTGGATCGCTACCGCGAGGTCGCCGAGCAGTTGCTGGCGCAGGGCCAGGCCTACTACGCCTACGAGACCCGCGAGGAACTGGACGCCATGCGCGAAGCGGCGATGGCGCGGCAGGAAAAGCCGCGTTACAACGGCGCCGCGCGCGAGCTGAACCTGCCGTACCGCGACGATCCCAACCGGGTGATCCGCTTCAAAAACCCGACCGAGGGCGTGGTGGCGTTCGACGACCTGATCAAGGGCCGCATCGAGATCGCCAACAGCGAACTGGACGACATGGTGATCTTCCGTCCCGACGGCTACCCCACCTACAACTTCGCGGTGGTGGTGGACGACTGGGACATGGGCATCACCGAGGTGATTCGCGGCGACGACCACATCAACAACACCCCGCGGCAGATCAACATCTACCAGGCGCTGGGCGCGCCGGTGCCGAAGTTCGCGCACATGCCGATGATCCTGGACGAGCAGGGCGCCAAGCTGTCCAAGCGCACCGGCGCGGCCGACGTGATGCAGTACAAGGACGCCGGCTACCTGCCGCACGCGCTGATCAACTACCTGGCGCGGCTGGGCTGGTCGCACGGCGACCAGGAGCTGTTCGGGCGCCAGGAGCTGATCGACCTGTTCGACGTCAAGGACGTCAATTCCAAGGCCGCGCGCCTGGACATGGCCAAGCTCGGCTGGGTCAATCAGCACTACCTCAAGAGCGACGACCCGGCGACGATCGCGCCGCAGCTGGAGTTCCAGTTGCGCAAGCTCGGCATCGACCCGGCCGCCGGCCCGGCTGCGGCCGAGGTGGTGGTGGCGCTGCGCGAGCGCGTGCAGACGCTCAAGGAAATGGCCGAGAAGGCCGAGGTCTGGTATCGCCCGCTGGCCCGCTACGACGACGCAGCGGTGGCCAAGCATTTCAAGCCGGGCGCCGAACTGGCGCTGGGCAAGGCGCGCGAACTGCTGGCCGCACTGCCGCAGTGGAATCTGGATGGTGTCGCCGCCGCGCTGCACGATACCGCCGCCGCCCTGGAGATCGGCATGGGCAAGGTGGCGCAGCCGCTGCGCGTGGCCATCACCGGCACCCAGGTCAGCCCGGATATCTCGCAGACCGTGTACCTGGCCGGTCGCGAGGAGGCCTTGAAACGCATCGACGCCGCGCTCATCAAGATCCCAGCGGGAAGCTGATTCCCGGGAGACCGCCATGTCCAGCAAGAAGACCGCCTGCACCGAGCCGCACCACCACGTCCACGACGCTGCCGACTTCGTCAAGGTGGTGGAGCGGGTGAGCCGCGAGCGCGGTCTGCGCCTGACCCCGATCCGCGCCAACGTGCTGCGGCTGATCGCCGAGGCCGGGCGCCCGGTCAAGGCCTACGACCTGCTGGAATGGGTGCGCGAAGGCAAGGGCGTGGGCGCCGACGCGCCGCCCACTGTGTACCGCGCGCTGGATTTCCTGATGGCCAACGGCTTCGTGCACAAGCTCGAGTCGGTCAACGCCTTCGTCGCCTGCCACCATCCGAGCAGTGCCCAGCATTCGGTGCCGTTCCTGATCTGCGACCGCTGCCACAGCGCGGTGGAGCTGGAGGACCGCGACGTGGTCAGCCAGCTGGAGCAGCGCGCCAAGGCCCTGGGCTTCCAGCCGCAGGCACAGACCCTGGAAGTGCACGGGCTGTGCGCGAAGTGCGCGGGCTGAGCCTGGCGCGCTTTGCTGGGCGTTGCGTAGCGACCAGGCAGGGCGTTCGATCGATCTGAGCCTGGCTGCCGCACGCGTTGCAGACCCGGTGTTGCGCCGTCGCGGATAGGGCGGTTCACCGTCCCCGTCGTTCTCTTGGTCAGGCCGGTTGCGGCCTTTTCGTGTCTCGCAGTGCCGCACGCCGATCGCGTGAGGTGCTCCAGCGATCGCTCAGTCCTGCGCCGCGGCGCGCCCACCCTCGCGCACCTGTTCCCAGTCCAGACCGAACCGCGCCAGGTACTTGCGCAGGCGGTCGGCGTCGTTGGTGCTGGCCCGTTGCGTGCGGGACACGGCGAACAGCTCGCGTCCGGCCTGCGACAGCGACTTGGCGGTCGCGCAGACCCGCAGCACGTCTTCCAGTTGCACGCGGTCGAAGCGATCCAGCTGCGCCGCCGCATCGCCGAGCAGGGCATCCAGCGGCGAGGGCGGGGTGCCATCGCGCCATTGCCGGCGCAGGCGCGCGATTTCCTCCTCCACCAGTTCGAGTTGGATGCGCCCGGCATTGGCCAGCGTCGCCAGGCGCATCACCGAGGCGCTGAGGTCGCGGAAGTTGCCGGACCAGCGCGCCTCCGCGCCGGTGGCGAAGGCGAGGTAGCGGCTGCGCGCCTCGCGATTGAAGGTCACCCGCTGGTGTTGCTCGCGCGACCAGCGCTCCAGTTCGAAGTCCAGGTTCGGCTCGATGTCCTCGCGGCGTTCGGCCAGGCCGGGCAGGTGGTAGGTCCACAGGTTCAGGCGCGCGAGCAGGTCCTCGCGAAAACGGCCCTGCGCGACATGCTGGTGCAGGTCGCGGTTGGTGCCGGCGATCAGCTGGAATTCGCTCTCCACCTCGCGATCGCTGCCGACCGGCAGGAAGCGCTTCTCCTCCAACGCCCGCAGCAGCATGGCCTGCTCGTCCAGGCCGAGCTCGCCGATCTCGTCGAGGAACAGCAGGCCCTGGTGGGCCGAGCGCAGCAGCCCCGGGCGGTCGCTGACCGCGCCGGTGTAGGCGCCCTTGGTGTGGCCGAACAGCGCGCTCATGGCACCGTCGCCGCGCAGGGTGGCGCAATTGACCTCGACGAAACGCCCCGGCAACTGGTGCTTGAGCTTCTTCAGTTCGAACACGCGCTTGGCCAACTGGCTCTTGCCGGCGCCGGTCGGCCCCATCAGCAGCATCGGCGCCCTGGAGCGGGTGGCCACGGTCTCGATCTGTTCGATCATGCGGTTGAACGCCGCATTGCGTGTGGCGATGCCGCTCTTCAGCAGTGCGCGGTCCTGCAATTGCTGCTGCTGGAAGCGCTGCGCGATGCGGTCGTAGCGCGACAGGTCCAGGTCGATCACGGTGTAGGCGCCGGCCTCGCCGCTGCCCTGTTTGCGCGGCGGCGAGGTCTGCAGCAGGCGCCCGGGGAAGTGCCGGCTCTCGGTCAGCAGGAAGCCGCAGATCTGGCTGACGTGGCTGCCGGTGGTGATGTGCAGGTAGTAGTCCTCTTCGTCCGGGCGGAACGCGTAGCCGGCGAAGAAGTCGTGCAGGGTGGCGTACACCCCTTCGAAATCCCAGGGATCGACCAGGTAGGTGTCGTGCAACTGCACCTGCGTCTCCGGCGAGACCTGGCCCAGATCCTCGCGCACCACCTCCGCCAGTTTCTGGTAGCGGCGCAGGTCGGTCAGCAGCTCCAGGCGGCTGAGCAGAAAGTCCTCATGCATGCCCAGCGCAACCGTCGGGCGCCACTTCTCCCAGCGCCCGGGGCCGCTGCCGGAATC
Organism: Xanthomonas sp. SHU 166; assembly: GCF_000364685.1. Classification (NCBI taxonomy): domain Bacteria; kingdom Pseudomonadati; phylum Pseudomonadota; class Gammaproteobacteria; order Lysobacterales; family Lysobacteraceae; genus Xanthomonas; species Xanthomonas sp. SHU 166. The sequence continues at coordinate 7,577 of NZ_AQOJ01000110.1, read as the reverse complement.
CAGCTGGGTGCCGAGCATGCCGAACACCACCTGTGGCCTATCCATATCCATCCTTATAAGAATGTCGCTGAAGTTATAGGAATGTTCGGGGTCGAACAAGCGGGTGTCGCCGCTTGATTCTCGATTTTCTTTTTTTAATCAATGCGTTGAGGTGTTCTCGAAAAAGTTGGCACGGCCATTGCGATACCTGGCCATCACCAACGCGGGCCGTTCCCGCCAGGAGCCTGACATGGCCAACCTCTCTCTGTTCTCGTCCTCGCGTGGCGCGCTGCTGCCGCCGGCGACCGTGCGCAACGATGCCGGCGGCGCCGCGTATGCGCGTTCGCCGCAGGCGGCGCTGGCGCTGTACGCGGCCACCGGCTGCTTGAACGGCACCTTCTATGCGGGTGCCGAGGTGCAACTGCAGCAGGTGCTTGGGCTGTGCGCGCAGGTCGATCCGGCCTTCGTCGCGCAGACCGCGATCTACGCACGCCAGGTCGCGCACATGAAGGACATGCCGGCATTGTTGTTGGCCACGTTGACCACCCGCGATCCGGACCTGTTCGCACGGGCCTTCCCGCGCGTGATCGACAACGGCCGCCTGCTGCGCAACTTCGTGCAGATCGTGCGCAGCGGGCAACTGGGGCGCAAGTCGCTGGGGTCGAGGCCCAAGCGCCTGGTGCGGCAGTGGCTGCAGCAGGCGTCGGCGCAGACCATCGTGCAGGCGGCGATCGGCCAGCAGCCGTCGCTGGCCGATGTGATCCGCATGGTTCACCCGAAGCCGTCCGACGCCGAGCGCGAGGCGCTGTACGCGTGGGTCGTGGGCAAGCCGTACCGCGAGGACGCGCTGCCGGCGATGCTGCAGGCGTACGAGGCGTTCAAGCGCGCACCGTCCGGCCCGTTGCCGGAGTTGCCGTTCCAGTACTACACCGCCCTGCCGCTGACCGCGGCGCATTGGGCGGCGCTGGCCCGGAACGCGTCGTGGCAGACCTTGCGCATGAACCTCAACACCTTCGCGCGGCATGGGGTGTTCGAGGACAAGGCGATGGTGGCGCAGGTGGCGGCACGCTTGCGCGATCCGGCGCAGATCCAGCGCGCCCGGTTGTTTCCGTACCAGTTGCTGGTGGCCAGCACCGCGGCCAGCCAGTTGCCGCCGCAGATCGGCGAGGCGCTGCGCGACGCGATGGAGATCGCGACGCGACAGGTGCCGCGGTTGGACGGCAAGGTGGTGGTGGCAGTGGATGTGTCCGGCTCGATGGCGGCGCCGGTGACCGGTTTCCGTCGTGGCGCCAGCAGCAGCGTGCGCTGCGTGGATGTGGCCGCGCTGATTGCGGCCTGCGTACAACGGGTCAATCCGCGCGCCACGGTGTTGCCGTTCGACACCCAGGTGCGGTCGCTGCGCTTGCGGCAGCGCCAGGACGTGATCGCGCAGGCGCAGCAACTGGCCGCATTGTGCGGTGGCGGGACCAGCGTCAGCGCGCCGCTGCTGCAGTTGAACGCGCAGCGTGCGCCGGTCGACCTGCTGGTGCTGGTGTCGGACAACGAGAGCTGGCGCGACACCCGTAGCGGTGCGACCGCGACCATGCAGGCCTGGGCCGAGTTGAAGGCGCGGTGCCCGCAGGCACGCATGGTCTGTATCGACCTGCAGCCGGTGGCCACCAGCCAGACGGTCGAACGCGACGACATCTTGCATGTCGGCGGCTTCAGCGACGCGGTGTTCGACCTGCTGGCCACGTTCGCGGCCGAAGGCGCCGGCGCCAAGCGCTGGGTCGAGCGGATCGGCTCGATCGTGGTGTGAGGCCTTGAAGGAAGGTGTTACCCGGCGGGCAATGGGGCCCGCCGGGCTGCGGGAGAACCAAGATTCGCGTTGACGGAGGCGGCCATGGCGGCCTCCATGTTTCGCCGCCGGCGTCCACGAATGCCGATGGAACTACAGCCTCTTAAGCTCCAGGTCGTGGGTTCGAGTCCCGCCCACCCTGCGATGGGGTGGTAGCTCAGTTGGACAGAGCGGGAATGTTCCATCTCTCTTGTCGTGGTCGTCGTCGGTCCTGTTGTGGGCGTTGCCTGGCGGATGCAGGCGGAACTCCATCGGTCGCGGGTTCGAATCCCGCCCGCCCTATGGCGGTAGCTCAGCGGTAGAGCGATCGTTCCGCGTATGGACTTGCCGCGTGAGGCGATGTGTTGGTTTTGCGGTGAATGCAGGTGGAACTCCATCTGGTAGCCCTTTAAGGGTCGGGTTCGAGCCCCGGCCGCACGGCAGCTATGCCGCCATGCGGAAGGTTCCACCCTCCCTCGTCACCGCGCTTTTTTTTTGAACATGCGTTGCACAAGGAGCAACACCATGAACACCGAGCAGTACGACGTCATCGCGCAGCCGGGAGCGGCGCCGATCAAGCTGTGGACCCGTGGCGTGCCGCTGGAGGACGAGGCGCGCCAGCAGCTGCAGAACATCGCCAAGCTGCCCTTCATCCATCGCTGGATCGCGGTGATGCCGGACGTGCACCTGGGCAAGGGCGCGACCGTCGGCTCGGTGGTGCCGACCATCGGCGCGATCGTGCCTGCCGCGGTGGGTGTGGACATCGGCTGCGGGATGATCGCCGCGCGCACCTCGCTGGTCGCCAGCGATCTACCGGATAACCTGGCGCCGATCCGCAGCGCGATCGAGCGTGCGGTGCCGCACGGGCGCACGCCCGGCGCGCGCGACAAGGGCGCGTGGCAGACGCCGCCGGGCGCGGCCGTGGACGGCTGGGCGCAACTGGCCAGCGACTTCGCGCTGATCTGCGAGCGTCATCCGCGCCTGCGCAAGACCAACAACCTGCAGCATCTCGGCACCCTGGGCACCGGCAACCACTTCGTCGAGATGTGCCTGGACGAGGCGCAGCGGGTCTGGTTCATGCTGCACTCCGGTTCGCGCGGGGTGGGCAACGCGATCGGCAACCACTTCATCCAGCTGGCCAAGGAGGAAATGCGGCGCTGGATGATCAACCTGCCGGACCAGGACCTGGCCTATCTGCCGGAAGGCAGCCAGTACTACGGCGACTATGTGTTCGCGGTGGACTGGGCGCAGCGCTATGCGCGGATCAACCGCGAGATCATGATGCGCAGCGTGGTCGAGGCGGTCCGTACGGTCATTGCCAAGCCGTTCGAGGCGCAGGCCGAGGCGGTGAACTGCCACCACAACTACGTCAGCCGCGAGCATCACTTCGGCAAGGACGTGTTCGTGACCCGCAAGGGCGCGGTGAGCGCGCGCAAGGGCGAGCTGGGTATCATTCCGGGCAGCATGGGCGCCAAGAGCTTCATCGTGCGCGGGCTGGGCAATGCCGACAGCTTCCACAGCTGCAGCCATGGGGCCGGCCGGGTGATGAGCCGCACCGAGGCGCGTCGCCGCATCAGTGTCGACGAGCACGTCAAGGCCACCGCGCATGTGGAGTGTCGCAAGGACCAGGACGTGGTGGACGAGTCGCCGGCGGCCTACAAGCCGATCGAGGCGGTGATGGCCGCGCAGCGCGACCTGGTGGAGATCGTGCACACGCTGCGGCAGGTGGTGTGCGTCAAGGGCTAGTCACAGGTGCCGGCCGGCACGCACTGAGGTCGGTCGGCGCCGATCGTCCGCGCGGGTTGGCCCGCACGGGCGTTTTTCAACGATGGATTGCGTTGCAATGGACATGATCGAACTCGATGGTGCGGCGGGCGGCGGGCAACTGCTGCGCACCGCGCTGACGCTGAGCCTGTGCACCGGCACCGGCTTCACCTTCCGCAACATCCGTGGCGCGCGTCCGCGTCCGGGCCTGATGCGCCAGCACCTGACCGCGGTCGTGGCGGCCGCCACGGTCGGCCAGGCGCGCACGCACGGGGCGCAGATTGGTGCGACCACGCTGCGCTTCGAGCCGGGAGCGGTGGTGCCCGGCGACTATCAGTTCGCCACCGGCAGTGCCGGCTCGACCACGCTGGTGCTGCAGACGGTGCTGCCGGCGCTGTGGCGCACCGCCGCGCCGTCGCGTCTGACTCTGGAAGGCGGTACCCACAATCCGCTGGCGCCCTGCGCCGATTTTCTCGCCGAGACCTGGCTGCCGGCGCTGCAGCGCCTGGGCGTGGCTGCGACGTTGACGCTGGACCGGCATGGCTTCTATCCGGTCGGCGGCGGCGCGCTGCGGGCCAGCATCGCGCCCTGTGCGCAGTTGCAGCAGGTCTGCTTCGATGCGCGAGGCGACCTGCAGGCGATCGAGGCGCAGGTGCTGGTCTCGGGCCTGTCCGGCAAGATCGGCCGGCGCGAACTGGCGGTGCTGGCCGAGCGACTTGGCGTGGACGCCAATCCGCGCCACGTGCACAGCGTGCGTCCGGCGCAGGGCCCGGGCAACACCGCGCTGGTGCGGGTGCGGCATGCGGCGCACGTGGAGGTCTTCGCCGGCCACGGCGAGCGCGGGGTGTCCGCCGAGCAGGTCGGCGAACGCCTTGCGGCGCAGGTGCGCCACTACCTGGAGAGCGGCGCCTGCGTCGGCGAGCACCTCGCCGACCAGTTGCTGCTGCCGATGGCGTTGGCTGGCGGCGGCGCCTTCACCACCGACACGGTCAGCGCGCACCTGTCCAGCAATGCCCGCCTGATCGAGAAATTCCTGCCGGTGGAGATCGCTTGGGAGCAGGTGGATGCGCGGCAGTGGCGGGTGGTCGTGTCCAGCTGACCAAGGGCGCTGGCACCTGCCGCGATGGACGCTGTCGTCGCTGTCGCCGCGCCTGTGCTTGCAGTCGCAGCCGGCGCGGCGGCCCTACATCGCCCGGAACAGCGGCAGGTAGCTGCGGCTGACCGGCAGCGTCTCCGCGCGGCCGCGCAGGTGGATCTGTGCGGTCTCGTTGTCGCCACGTACCACGTGCAGGATCGCGCGGCGATTGACCACCACCGAGCGGTGCACCTGCTGGAAGTCATCCGGATCCAGTTGCGCGGCCAGGTCCCTGAGCGGCGTGGACACGATCGAGGTGCACGCCTGTCCGTCCGGATCGCGCCAGGCCACGCTGGTGTACTTGCTGTCCGAGCGCAGATAGTCGATGGCCTCCACGGCGATCAGGCGCACGCTGCCGCCGCTCTGCGCCTGCAGCCAGCGCAGTGGGGCGGGGCGCTCGGGTGGGCGCAGCCGCTGCGCCAGGCGCAACAGTTGTTCGCTGAGGTCGGCCGCCGGTTGCGCCGCCTGCAGGCGCTGTTGCAGCCGCGCGACGGTATCGGCCAGACGCGCGTCCTGCACCGGCTTGACCAGGTAGTCGAGCGCGCCTTCGGCAAACGCTTGCACCGCATAGTCGGTGTAGGCGGTGACGAACACCAGATGCGCGCGGCGGCCGATCTGCTGCGCGGCCTGCACGCCGGACAGACCCGGCATCTGGATGTCGAGCAGGCAGATCTGCGGCGCATGTTCCTCGAACAGGCGCACCGCCTCGCGGCCGTTGCGCGCCTCGGCGACGATCCGCAACTCGGGCCACAGACGCGCCAGCTGACACCGCAGGGCCTCGCGCAGCAGCGGTTCGTCGTCGGCGATCAGCGCGGTGGGCGGGATCATCGGGGCGGTACCGTCATCGGCAGGCTGAGATCGGCGCAGGTGCCGTGCGGCAGGCGCGGACGCAACTGCAGATGCGCCGTATCGCCGAAGCCGAGCGCGAGGCGGTCGCGCAAGGTGCGCAGGCCGGTGCCCAGCCCGCCGCGGCCGTCGCCCTCGCCGGCGCCGCTGTCTTCCACACGCAGATGGCAGCGCTCGCCGCTGCGCCAGGCGCGAATGGCGATGCTGCCGCCTTCCTCGGACGGATCGATGCCATGCTTGACCGCGTTCTCGACCAGGGTCAGTACGGCGAGGGTCGGGCAGCGCACTGCCTGCACGGCGTCCTCGGCGTCGATCGCGTAGTGCAGCCGGTCGGGCATGCGCATGTGCATCAGCTCCAGGTAGGCGCGCGTCAGCGCCAGTTCGTCGCCCACCGTGCTGGTGGCCTCGTGCAGGCGCGGCACCGCGGCGTGCAGGTAGGCGGTCAGGCTGCGCATCAGGTCTGCGGCCCGCGGCGACCCGACATCGATCAGCGCCTGCACGTTGGCCAGGGTATTGAACAGAAAATGCGGGGCGACCTGGCGTTGCAACAGCTGCAGGCGCGCATCGAGCGCCTCGCGTTCCAGTTCGCTGCGTTCCAACGCGAACGCCAATGCCTGGTGCCGGGCCAACGCGTCCTTCTGCCGCACCAGGGCGGCCAGCGCCATCCATGGCGCGATCAGCACGCCGACGATGGTCAGCGTGGCGAAGCCGGCCAGCCGATCCGGGTCCTGCCAGAACGGCGGAGCGCCGGCGTGGGTGGAGCCCAGGTAGATCAGCAGGGTCGTCGTCGGGATCGCCAGTGCGACGCCGGCCACCTGCAGCGCCCAGCGCGCCAGCCAGCGCGGCAGCCGTTGCGGCCGGCGCTCCAACAGCGTGTAGGCACCCAGCGCGGCGGCGCCCAGCATGAGGCTGCGGACCAGGACCGGCAGGGGACTGTCCCAACTCAGGCTCATCAGCAGGCCGAGCGCGCCGGAGACCAGGAACACCGGCACGATGCGCGTCCAGGTCAGCAGCGCAGGCATGCGCGGCGGTGCGGAGAGCGGGGACGGAGGCGACATGGCCGCGAGCATACCGGAGCGCGGGCGTTCGCTGCGCTGGCTGCGCTCAGGCGTGCCGCAGCACCGGCCACCACATTCCCGCCACCGCGGCGAGGGTGCCGACCAGGGTGGCCGCGCTCATTGCGGCGAGCACCGCCGTCGCCAACCACTCCGGGCCGCTGCGGCGGCTGTCGAGTGCGCGCAGATACAGTTCCAGCACCGCCAGCGGTAGCAAGGTCTGCGCGAACGCCAGGGCGGTCAGCGTCGGGCCGACGAAACGGTCCGGATCGAAACCGACCGGTGCCTGGTTGAGGGCCAACCAACCCATCAGCCCGATCCGGAAGAACCACACGCCGCTGACGGCCAGGAACAGGCGCAGCGCCCAGCGCCGATGCGCCGGCCACTGGCCGCGGCGGGCGTGGCGCCAGGCCATGGCCACGCACAGCAGGATCAGCACCGCATTGGCGCTGGTGCCCAGATGCTGCCCCAGGTCGCCAGCGACGCCGCCGCGGATCCAGATCATCGCCAGTCCGCCCAGGCTGAGCACGACGGCGCAGACCAGGTAGATGCGTCCGTTCCAGCGATGCAGGGCGGGACGCCTGCGTCGCAACGCCGGCAGCAACTGCGCTGCGCCGCCGAGCACGATCGCCACGGCCAGGCCCAGGTGCAGCGCCAGTACCGCATTGAACACGGTGTCGCCGGCGACATGGCCGCGCGCCATCACCTGGTTCCAGCGCTCGGGGGTGCCGGCCAGCGCGGTGCGTCCGTAGAAGCCGGCGACATAGGCGGCGAAGGCGAGCTGACCGCCGATGGCGATGCTCATCCACAGCGCCGCGGCACCACGCAGCAGGCGTGTCGCCCAGCCTTGCCCGGCGTGCGGCTGCGCCGGCCCCGCCAGGTGCGGCGCGGCGGGAGCGGGGTGGTGCGGGGCGGAGAGGATCGAGGACATGGCGGCGTGCGCGGCGGTGGCGGTGACACGCAGTGTCGACAGTGCGGCGCT
>NZ_AQOJ01000109.1:0-17059 GCF_000364685.1 Xanthomonas sp. SHU 166 | reverse complement strand
GCCGCGGCGGGCGAAGTGCGGCAGGTGCCGACGAAACGCACCGCGACGGATGCAGCGCGGTCCGCATTGCGCAATCCGGGTTGCTATCCTCATGGGCGCTACCGCATTGCCAGGAAGGTCGTTCCGATGCGCACTCCCGTCGCTTCCGTCCCGCTCGCGCCCGACCGGGCGCGCGCGCTGTGGCTGCATGCGCAGCGCCTGACCACGCCGGCACCGTTCGGCAGCGGCGCCGAGGCCGTGCGGCAGGCCACCGCGCACCTGGGCTATGTGCAGATCGATACCATCCACGTGATCGCGCGCAGCCACCACCACGTGCTGTACACGCGCATTCCCGAGTACCGCGAACGGGATCTGGAACAGGCGCAGTCGCAGGACAGGTCGCTGTTCGAGTACTGGACCCATGCCTTGGCCTACGTGCCGGTCGCCGACTACCGCATGTACGTGGCGCAGATGGCGCGCCGACGTGCACAGGCCGACGCCAGGGGCACGGTGGATGCGCAGGACTATGCGCGGCTGTTGCGGCGCATCCGCAGCGAGGGGCCGTTGTCGATCCGCGACATCGACGACGAGGTGCTGGTCGAGAAGACCCATCCGTGGGGCAGCCGCAAGCCGTCGCGGGCCGCGTTGCAGTACGGTTTCTTCAGCGGCGACCTGGTGGTCAGCCAGCGCAGCGGCATGCTCAAGACGTACGAATTGGCCACGCGGCATTTCGGCTGGCGGCAGCGGCCGCGTCCGGTCAGCGACGCGCAATATGCGCGTTACCTGCTGCAGCGAGCGTTGCGCGCGCAGGGCATCGTCGGCGTGGACTCGGTCTGTTATGGCGAGACCGCCGCCAAACCGGCGGTGCGAGCGTTGATCGCCGCGGAAGTGGCGCGCAAGCGCCTGATCCCGGTGCATCTGCAGGGCCAGGAAGGCGTGGCCCTGTGGGCCGAGCCTGAGCTGCTGGACAGTACGCCGCCGCCACCGGATCCGACGCGGGCGCAGTTGCTGTCGCCATTCGATCCGCTGGTGATCCAGCGCAAACGGTTGCAGCAGTTCTTCGGCTACCTCCATCGCTTCGAGGCCTACGTGCCGGCGCCGCAACGGGTGCTGGGCTACTTCGCGTTGCCGGTGCTGGTCGGCGACCGTATCGTCGCCGCGCTCGACCTGAAGATGGACCGTCGCGCCGGCCGCCTGCTGATCCAGCAATGGACCTGGCTGGTGCCGCGGCGACCGGCGCTGCAGGCGAGGATCGACGCGGCGCTGCAGCGGTTCGAACGCTTCCATCTGCTGTAGCCGGGTGCTGCCGCCGCAGGGGTATGGCTTGCGGCGGTGCAACTCGCGCCGAGGGCATCCGCGGCGCAGCGCCGGACTTCGGCAGGATGCCGCGAATTTACGATCGCATACCTACGTCGGTTGCCGCCCAAACGTACCGCTGTTGCCGCGAACCGACGCCCACGCACGGCGGCCAGGGTCACCTCGCGACCACAGGCCGCCGCTTAGGCTCGGGTTTCCCACGTTGCCTGTGCCGCCGCATGTCCGCTGCCCGACACTGTCTCCATGCTGCAATCGACGCCTGCCGCCGCGGCACGCCCGCGGTCCTGGCCGTGGCGATGGCCCGCGAAGGCTCCACCTACGCGCATGCCGGGGCGATGGCCTTGTTCGGTCCCGATGGTACGCAGCAGGGTTGGCTCAGCGGCGGTTGCCTGGAGCCGGAGATCGCGCGCTGCGCCGCGGAGGCCGCCGTCGCCGGCATGCCGGTGTGGATGGAGATCGATACGCGCGAGGACGAAGACCTGCTGTCGGGTTCGTCCGCCGGTTGCCGGGGCCGCCTGCACCTGGCCTTGCTGCCGCTGCTCGCCTTGCCGGGCTTCGACGGGCTGGCCCAGGCCTGGCTGCAGGGGCGCGGTGGATTGACCCTGGCGCTGGAGGCCGACGGTCGCATCGCCGCCAGCGTGGCCGAGCAGGCGTTGCGGTGGTGCCTGCCTTGGCACACGCTGTCTGCGGCGCCGCCGCGCGTCGGCGAAGTGCAGGTGCCGCCGCCGCCGAGGGTCAGCGTCTTCGGTGCCGGCCCGGAAACCATCGTGTTGCTGCCGCTGCTGCGTCAATTGGGCTGGATGACGACCCTGGTCGAGCAGCGGCCGCGCTGGTCTGCATTGGCGGCGCTGGCCGACCGCGCCCTGGCATGCACGCCGACCCGCGCCCTGGCCGACTGTGACGGCAGCGATGCGGCACTGGTGATGCACCACAATTTCGAACTGGATCGCGAAGCGCTGGACGCGCTGGCCGGCAGCGCGATCCCGTTCCTCGGCCTGCTGGGACCGGTGCGGCGGCGCGAGGACCTGTTCCGTTTGCTGAGTCCGACGCAACGCGCGCAGTTGTCGCCGCGCCTGCATTCGCCGATCGGGCTGCGCCTGGGAGGCAATGGCGCGGAAGCGATCGCGCTGAGCATCGCCGCGCAGTTGCAGGCCAGCCGGGCGAAGCCGCCGCGGCTGAGTGCGGTCGCGCAGGCGAGCGACAGGCCGCGGCGATCGCACCGCGATGCGCTGACGGCAGCGCCGCGATTGCTGGCCGAAGGTGCAAGGTGATGACGCAGGCGCACGCGGCGCTGATCCTGGCCGCGGGTGGCAGCCGCCGCCTCGGCCGTCCCAAGCAGACGCTGACCAGCGACGGCGAGCCGCTGCTGCGCAAGGTCGTGCGCCTGGCGCTGTCCACGGCGCCGGCGCGTTGCGTGGTGGTGCTGGGTGCGCAGGCCGAGGCGCTGCGCCCGCTGCTGGAGGGATTGCCGGTGGAATGCGTGCGCAATCCGGACTGGTCCACCGGCATGGGCGGCAGCCTGGGCTGCCTGCGTGCGGCGGTAGGCGACGATGCCGCGATCACCCACAGCCTGGTGCTCGGTTGCGACCAGCCGGCGTTGGCCGCGGCGCATCTGCAGGATCTGCTGGCGGCGGCCTCACGGGCGGTGTCCGGTTGCGCGGTGAGCGCCTACGCCGGCGTGCGTGGCATGCCCGCGGTGGTGGCGCAGCAGCGCTGGCGCTCGCTGCCATTGGGCGGCGACCAGGGCTTGCGCACGCTGTTCGCGACGCTGGCACCGGATAGCCTCGGTTGCATCGTCGCGCCGGCGTTGGCGCTGGACCTGGACACGCCGAAGGATGTACAGGCGGCGGTGGCGAAAGGGTGGCTGGATCCGTAGCGGTCGCCGCAGGGCGCGACGTAGCGATGGTTCCTGCAGGACTTGCTGCGGGATGCGATAGATGCAGCGAAGGCTTCCGTCAGACAACGGTCGACGTTGGATGGCGTCCTACTTTGCTCTTTGCAACGGAATGCCACCTCTGATGACTACGGAAGCGATGTCGCAGGAGCGGCTTCAGCCGCGACAGGCGCCATGGGTGACGTCTGTCGCGGCTGAAGCCGCTCCCACGAGGGATAGGGCGAACGGCGCAGCAAGCGGCGCTCGTGCTCAGCCGATCAACTTGTCCGGGGTGATCGGCAGGTCGCGGATGCGCTTGCCGGTGGCGTGGAATACCGCGTTGGCGATGGCAGCGGGAATACCGACCATGCCCAGTTCGCCCATGCCCTTGACCCCGAGCGGGTTGACGATGGTGTCGTCCTCTTCGACGAACATGGTCTGGATCTCGTGCACGTCGGCGTTGACCGGCACGTGATAATCGGCCAGCGAGGCGTTGAGCATGCGCCCGTAGCGATGGTCGATCTCGGTGCCTTCGCTGAGCGCCATGCCGATGCCCATCACCACGCCGCCGATTTCCTGGCTGTGCGAGGTCAGCGGATTCATGATCTTGCCGCAGGCGGTGGCTTCGATGACCCGCGTCACCTGCACCATGCCGGTGTCCGGATCGACCTTGACCTCGATGAACTGCGCGCCGTGTGCGGCGGTGGCGTACTGCTTGCGTTCGGCCGAGGGTTTGGATTCGTGCACCACTTCCAGCTCCTGCAGGCCGTGCTGGCGCATCAGCTTGGCGACCTCCAGGCCGGCCTCGGGCTTGCCGGTCGGACGCAGCTGGCCATCGACCAGTTCCACCGCATCCATGTCCAGCCCGCTGAATGCGGCCTGCCCATCCTGCCTGGCCAGTTCCAGCAGCTTGCCGCGGATCTCGCGCGCCGCGCCATGGATCGCGCTGCCGACGCTGGCGGTGGTCCACGAGCCGCCCTGCGCCGGCGCCTTCGGCAGGCGCGTGTCGCCCAGTTCGAACTGCACGCGCTTGGCGTCGATGCCCAGATACTCGGCGGCGATCAGGGTCATCACCGTGTAGGTGCCGGGGCCGATGTCGGAGGTGGCACTGCCGACGCGAGCGCTGCCGTCGGCCTTCAGTACCACCCGTGCCAGCGCCGGCATCTGCATCGACGCCCAGGTGCCGGTGGCCATGCCCCAGCCGACCAGCAGGCGCCCGTCGCGCATGGAGCGCGGCTCGGGCGTGCGCTTGCTCCAGCCGAAGGTCTCGGCGGCGAGCGCGTAGCACTCCCGCAGCGCCTTGCTCGAAAACGGCTTGCCGCTCTCCGGGTCGGTCTCGGCATAGTTGGCCAGGCGCAGTTCCAGCGGGTCCATCTTCAGCGCATAGGCCAGTTCGTCCATCGCGCACTCGATGCCAAACATCTGGCTGATGGTGCCGGGCGCGCGCATCGCCTGCGGCGTCGGCAGGTCGGTCTCCACCACCTCGAAGCGATCCTCCACGTTGGGGCAGGCGTACAGCGAGCGCGCGTTGCGGAAGAAGGCCTCGTTGAACGCCTCGATGCGCGAGGTGTTGAGCACGTGCCGGTAGCGGATCGCCTGCAGCGTGCCGGCGGCGTCGGCGCCCAGGCCCAGTTCCACGCGGTAGTAGGGGCGGTAGCCATGGCCGCTGAACATCTGCCGCCGCGTATAGACGATCTTCACCGGTAGACCCACCGCCTTGGAGACCGCGCCGAGCAGGAAGGTGTAGTAGTTGGGGCGCAGGCAGGAGCCGAACGCGCCGCCGACGAACAACGAGACCACATTGACCTTGTCCACCGGAATGCCGAAGTAGCCGGCCAGCTGTTCGCGGTCCTGGTAGACGTTCTGGCTCTTGTTGACCACGGTCAGGGTGTCGCCGATCCAGTAGCCGATGCCGCCGTGCGGCTCCATCGGATTGTGGTGCTCGACCGGCATCGTGTACGCGGCCTCGAGCTTCACCGGCGCGGCGGCGAACGCGGCGGCCGGGTTGCCGCGCGGCTTCGGCGAGTCTTCCGGGGTCGGATCGTGCGCCTGATCGAGCAGTGCGTCGAAATCGGTGTGTGCGGTTTCTGTGGCGTAGTCCACCTGGATCAGTCGCGACGCGTGCCGCGCCTGCTCGAAGGTGCTGGCGACCACCACGGCGATCGGCTGCGCATTGAAATGGATGCGGTCGTCGACCAGGGCACGGAACGACAGATCCTCGCCTTTCTTCTTGACCGCGTCGGAGACCGGCTTGATCGCATTGAGGTGGGTCAGCACCTTGATCACGCCCGGCGCGGCTTCGGCGGCGCGGGTGTCGATGCGCACGATGTGGCCCTTGGCGATGGTGCTGGTGAGGATGTAGCCGTGGACCAGATGCGGGATCTGGAACTCCGCCGCATAGCGCGCCTTGCCGGTGACCTTGGCGTAGCCGTCGACGCGGCGCATTTCCTTGCCGATGTAGTTCATTGCCGGTTCTCCGGTTGGCCGCTCACGCGGCGTCGCTGCCGCTGGCGCGGTGCAGGGCGCGGATCATCGCGTGCGTGCCCATCGGGATCTTGTAGGCGTTGTGCGCCAGCGGCCGCGCCGCGGCCATCTCGGCCTGCGCGGCGGCAGCGAAGGCGGTCTCGCCGACATGCTGCCCGACCAGCGCACGTTCGGCGGCGCGCGCGCGCCAGGGTTTGTGCGCCACCCCGCCCATGGCGATGCGCGCGTCGCGGATGCGCCCGTCCGGTTCCAGCGCCAGCGCCGCGGCCACCGAGATCAGTGCGAATGCGTAGCTGGCCCGGTCGCGCACCTTCAGGTAATGGCTGTGCGCGGCGAACTCCGGCGCCGGCAGCGTGATCGACTCGATCAGTTCGCCGTGCGCAAGCTGGTTGTCGACATCGGCGCGCGCCTCGGGCAGCAGGTGGAATTCGGCGAACGGGATCTCGCGCTGGGTGCCGGCCGGCGTACGCACCTGCACCGTCGCATCCAGTGCGGCCAGCGCTACGCACATGTCCGACGGATGCACGGCCACGCAGTGCGCGCTGTGGCCGAAGATCGCGTGGGTGCGGTTGAGCCCCTCGCGCGCGCCGCAACCGCTGCCGGGTTCGCGCTTGTTGCAGGGCAGGGCGGTGTCGTAGAAGTAGCCGCAGCGCGTGCGCTGCAGCAGGTTGCCGCCGTTGCTGGCCATGTTGCGCAACTGCATCGTGGCCCCGGCCAGGATCGCCTGGCTCAGCAACGGATAGCGTTGACGCACCAGCGGATGGTTGGCGGTCTGCGTGTTGTTGGCGAGCGCGCCCAGGCGCAGGCCGCCGTCGGCGGTTTCGGCGATCTCGGCCAGGCCCTTGAGCCGGGTCAGGTCGACGATCTCGTCGGCACCGGTCACCCCTTCCTTCATCAGGTCGAGCAGGTTGGTGCCGCCGCCGAGGAAGCGTGCGTTCGGGTTGGCGGCGACACGGCGCACCGCGTCCTCCGGCGAGGTCGCGCGCTGGTACTTAAACGGCGTCATCGGCCACCTCCTTCGCCATCTTCAGGGCGGTCAGTTCGGACTGGTCGACATAGCGCCAGGTCAGCGGCCGTGGCGCGCCGCCGCTGTGCACGTCCTGGATGGCGGCGACGATCTTCGGGTAGGCGCCGCAGCGGCAGATGTTGCCGCTCATGCGCTCGCGCACCTCGGCGTCGCTGAGTTCGGTGACCGGCCGGCTGACGTCGGCGCTGACGTGGCTGGCATCGCCGCGCCTGATCTCGTTCAACAGCGCCACCGCCGAGCAGATCTGCCCAGGCGTGCAGTAGCCGCACTGGAACCCATCGTGCTGCACGAACGCGGCCTGCATCGGATGCAGTCGCTCGCCGTCGGCCAGGCCCTCGATGGTGGTGATCTGCGTGTCTTCTGCCTGTGCCGCCAGGGTCAGGCAGGACAGCCGGCGCTCGCCATCGACGATCACCGTGCAGGCACCGCACTGGCCGTGGTCGCAGCCCTTCTTGGTGCCGGTCAGTGCCAGATGTTCGCGCAGCGCGTCCAGCAGCGTGGTCCGTGGATCCAGCTGCAGGGCGTGGCGCTGACCGTTGACCTCCAGGAACACGGGCAAGGCGTTCTGCGGCGGCGCGGCCTTGGCGACGGGGGCGGCGAACGCGGCCTCGCTGAAGAGGATCTGTCCGCCCGCGCTGCTGAGGCCGGCGGCCGAGAGCAGGGCGAGGAATTCGCGGCGCGAGAGGCCGTTGATGCCGAGCCGGCGCGCGAGCGCGGCTTCGTCCTCGCTCAGCGGGGTGTCGCGCGCGCTGTCGGCGGCGCCGGACGCGTCATCGGTACGGTGGGGCTCATGCTGCATCGGTCTCTCCTGCCTGGGGGACCGCCACCGCGCGCGCCGGGGCGCAGCAGGGAGCGAGTCGACCTGGGTAGCAGCGCCATCGCGACGCCGGCGTACGGGCACGCATCGGAACCCGGCCGCCAGCATCGCGGCGGTACCGCGAAGGGATTGCGAAGAGAACGCGAAGGGAGGGTGTCGAGGCAGTGATACGGACGGGTGGCCGTACTGGATCGGGATGCGCGTGCATGCGCTCCTGCAGATGCCATCGCCGCCACGACAGGCGCGCGATTGCGCCTGTCATGGTCGGCGCCACGCGACGCCGGTGCAGCGATGGCGTCGCGTGCGTCTGCGATGCGGCAGGCGCTACCAGCGATACGCCACCGATGCCTGATACTGGCGGCCGGCGATCGGGCGGCCCATGAACACGCCGCCGGTGGCCGCGCCGGGCACGCGGACATTGCCTTCTGTCAGGCCCAGCGTGTCGGTCACGTTGCTGCCGCTGACGGTGAACTCCCAGTGCTCGCCGCTGTGCAGGCTGGCACCGACGTCGAGCATGTCGTAGGACGGCAGGCGCTGGCTGTTGGCCAGGTCGGCGTAGCGTTCGCCGATGTAGGAATAGGTCGCGAACACGCGCAGGTCGCCGAACGGCAGCATCCAGTAGTAGCTCGGCGTCAGCCGGAACTGGCGCTTGGGCTGGCGCATGACCTGGTTGCCGGTGTATTCGCGGTAATTGCGGTACTTCGCGTCCAGCCACACCCCCGTCCCGGCCAGTTCGAAGCCGCCGAACGGGCGGATCGCGCCTTCCACCTCCAGGCCGTAGGCACGCGAATCGCCGACCGTGGTGAAGTTGCTGCCGTTGGCCAGGAAGGCCTGGAACGGCGAATTCCTGAAGGTGTTGTAGAACGCGGTGAGGTACAGGTCGTAGTTGGCCGCGCCGGACTTCAATCCCAGTTCGTACTGCCGGATGTCCTGCACCTTGGTCTGGCCGTCGCGCAGATTGTCGAAGCCGGGAAACTTGACCCCGGAATTGACCCGCGCGAACACGCTGTTGTGCGCGTCGAGCTTGACGTTCAGGCCGGCGGTCCACGACAGCGCATTGTCGTCCTGGTCGATGCGCCGCGCGCTCGGCAGCGAGATCGAGGTGGCGTTGTCGTAGAGCGTGGCCGGGTTGCCGTCCAGGTCCACGGTGGCGGTGTCGTGCACCGTGCCGGTGACGTGCTGGCGCTCGTAGCGCACGCCCAGGTCCAGGCGCAGGCGCTCGTCCAGTTCCCATTCGTCGGCGACGAACACTGCGGCGTTCTCGCCCTCGTAATGCGCGCGCAGCGCCAGGAAGGCGGTGCTGGTGAAGCCGTCGCGGGTCGGCTGGCGGCCGTCGTCCAGGGTCACGTCGATGCGCCGCGCATGGTTCTGCGCGGTCAGCAGCATGGTGTTGCCGAGGTACCAGGTGTCGTTGGAGGTGTACCTGGCGTAGTAGCTGCCCACGGTGAGCGTGTTGCCGGCGAACAGCGTGCGGCTCAGGCGCAGATCGTTGGTGAAGGAGTTCAGGCGCTTGTCCACCGACCACCAGCCGGCTTCCAGCACCTGCTGGTTCGGGTCGACCGCGCCGCCGCCGTTGGTATAGCGCGCGCTGCCGGTGCTGCCGTAGCCGGCGATGAAGTCGCCCAGCCGCTGCGGCGCGTCGCCGGTGAACAGCGCATAGGTCGGTGCGGTGCCGCCCATCACGTTGAAACGGTCGGCGACGGTCCAGTCGCCCACCTCCCAGTTCAGTTCGCCGCCGAACACGTCGATGTTGACGCCGCGGCCGTCGCCGAGGTCGCGCCGGATGGTCTGGCCGTTGGGGCCGACCGGCAGGGTGACGTTGCGGAAGTCGTCGCTCAGCAGCGTGCCGCGCTGCGCGTCGAGGCCGGGAAAGCTGGACAGGTCGCTGCCGTTGTTGCGCGACAGCAACGGGATCGCGGTGTAGAAGGCGTTGTTGTCGTCGGTATGGCGCGCATAGAACGACAGCTCGCCGCTGTCCCAGCGCTTGCTCAGGGTGGCGCTGAACTGGCCGCCCTTGTCGGCGGAGAACTGCGGGTCGCGCACGCCGTCGGTCTCGCGGAAGAAGCCGCCGACGCTGTAGTACCAGCCGTTGCCCATCGGCCCGCTGTCGAACAGATCGATGCGGCGCAGTGCATCGCTGCCGCCGGTGAGGCGTACGCTGCCTTCCGGCTCGTCCTGGCCTTTCTTCTGGATGAAGTTGACGGTGATGCCGGCCTGGCCGTTGGAGAAGATCGGGCTGGAACCGCCGCGCAGCACCTCCATGCGTTCGATGGTGTCGTCGGTGCGGAACAGCGTGGAGTTTTCCAGGAACGACAGGGTCGGCGGCGGGAACAGCGGCGCGCCATCGAGCTGGAAGGTGACGAACGGCGCATCGCCTTCCGACGGCATGCCACGCACGAAGATGTTGGCGCCGGTGCCGCCGCCGCTAGGCTCGGCCCACACGCCCGGCACGATCTTCAGCAGGTCGGCGCTGCTCTGCGGCACCGCCTGCTGGATCTGCTCGGGCGTGGCGGTGGTGATCGAGAAGCTCGCGTCGCGCTTGCGCAGGCCGCTGAAGCGCGCAGTGCCGCTGACGACCACGGTATCCAGGGTGGTGGCGTCGGGTTGCGTGGCCGGCGCGGCGGGGGCGTCGGCGGTCTGCGCCAGCGCGGGGGGCGCGAGCAGGACGGCGGCGATGGACAGGGGCAGCAGATGACGAAGGGGCGCAAGATGCATGAAGAATCTCTCCTTTCTTCATTCGGAACGATCGGCCGGGACACGGCACGCGCGTGCAGCGCGCGGCCGCGTCGCATCGGCCGGTACGGCGCGAAGCAGGGGGCGACGCGCGGCGCCCTTTGTAACGCCGTCGGGCGATCGGACCGTTGTGCAGCGCGGTACAGGCCGCGTTTGCGTGACAGGTTGCCCAGGCAGGTCGACATCGCACCGCAACCTATGGCGTGCGCTGCGCAGGGCTGCATCGCTTCGGTTGGTCATGCGTGTGGTCAGGCGTGGCGTCGCAGGAGAGACGCAGCCGTGCCAGAAACGATCCCGGAATGCCGATCGCGGTCGATTTCCAGAAGGGCGCAACGCGCCGCTCGTGCGCAGCGTGCATCCGGGACAAGGGCCGTCGCCATCGTCGCCACGCGCCGCTTGCTATCGTGGCGCGCTGCGCGTCCAGGAGTGTCCTGCAATGAAGAACTGGCTGTTCCTGCTGGTGGCCATCCTCGCCGAGGTGGTCGCGACCTCGGCGCTGAAGGCCAGCGAAGGCTTCACCCGGCTGTGGCCGACGCTGCTGGCGCTGTGCGGCTATGGCATCGCCTTCTACCTGCTGTCGCTGACCCTGCGCAGCGTGCCGGTCGGCGTGGCCTATGCGCTCTGGTCGGGCATCGGCATCGTGTTGATCTCGCTGCTGGCGTGGTGGCGGTTCGACCAGGCGCTGGACCCGCCGGCGATCGTCGGCATGGCGCTGATTGTCGCCGGCGTGGTGGTGATCAACGTGTTCTCGCGCAGCGCCCCGCATTAGCAAAAAAAGAGGCCGCCCGAAGGCGGCCTCGTCACGCTGCAGCGAACCTGCCCGATCAGAAGAACAGGCGCACGCCGAACGAGGCGCTGCGGCCGGGCAGCATGACGTCGTCCTTGAGGAACGAGGTATGCACGCGCGCATCCTGATTGGTCAGGTTGTTGCCGTCCAGGAACACTTCCCAGGCGGTGCTGCCGGCATCGACGTGATAGGCCAGATGCGCATCGACCAGGGTGTAGCCGGCGGTCGGGGTCTCGTTGACCGCCACCTTGTCCTGCTTCTGGTAGCGGGTCGCGCCCAGCGCGGCGCGCCAGTTGCTCGCGTCCCAGCGCAGCTGCGCGCCGTAGCGCGCCGGCGCGATGCGCGGCAGGTTGCCGCCGTCCTTTAGCCGTGCGCGCACGGTGTCGCCGAACACGCGCAGGTCCCAGGCGCCGCTGTCGTTGTTGGCCAGGTGGAAGGTGGCCTCGCCCTCGAAACCATGGAACACCGCATCGGCCTGGGTCCACTGGCGGATCGGCAGGAAATCGTTGTCTTCCTCGTGGAACCACTGGCCGCCGGTGTCGACGATGTAGATGAAGTCGTCGTAGCGGTTGTAGTAGCCGGCCACCTTGGCGTCGACCCAGTCGTTCTTGAAGATCAGGCCCAGTTCGGCCTGGTTGGCTTTCTCGGTCTTCAGGTCGGGGTTGCCGATCTCGTAGGCGAGGGTGGCGATGTGCGGACCGTTGGCGAACAGTTCTTCTTCGGCCGGGGCGCGCTCGGCGTGGTCGAGGTTGGCGGTCAGGCGCCACTGTTCGTTGAAGCGGAAACCGCCGCTCAGCGACAGGCTCTTCGGAGTGAAATCGCGGTCCACGCCGGTGTCGGTCTCGTACTTGGTCCTGTCCACGCGCGCGCCGACCTCGGCCTGCACACGGTCCCAGGTGTTGCGCGCCAGCGCGAACACGCCGATGGCGCGGGTGTCGGTCTTCGGCACGAAGGCTTCTTCGCCGGTGGCCTGGAAGGTCGAGTCGCTGCCCTGCACGCCGACCGCGGTCTGCCAGCCGCCGCCCAGGCCGAAGGAGGCCTCGACGCGGCCTTCGTTGGCGCGCTTGTCGAACTTGGTGCCCACTTCCGCGCCTTCGAACTCGGTATGGGTGTAGGCGGTATGGCCGAAGCTGTAGCGCAGTGCGCTGCCGTCGCCCCACGGGTCGTTCAGCGCACCCTTGAGCTCGAAACGGTCCTGGTGCAGCTGCAGCGACACGCCGCGCTCGCCGGCGGCCGGATCGCCGGGCTCGCCGGGGTTGCCGTAGTTGTCGCGGAAGCGCGAGATCGACACGCCGACGAAGCCCCAGTCGCCGGCCAGCGAACTGCCGATCGAGCCGACCTTGGACTTGACGAACGAGTTGAGCTGCGGGCCCTGCGGCGTGTCGTAGTCCTTCAGGTTGCGGTACACGCCGTCGGCATGGATCGACAGGCCGCTGCCGTTGCCGGCATCGACGCGGAACATGTCGGTGTTGCCGCTCTTGTCGCCGCCTTCCCAGCGCGCTTCGGCACGACCGTGCACGCCGTCGACCGGGGTCTCGGCGATGCGCCCGTCGACCACGTTGACCACGCCGCCGATGGCGCCGGAGCCGTACAGCAGGGTGGACGGGCCCTTCAGCACTTCGATCTGGTCGGCCAGGAACGGCTCAACGGCAGGCGAATGATCCTGGCTGACCGTGGACACGTCCTGCGAGGACAGGCCGTCGTTGAGCACCGCCACGCGCGGGCCGTCGAGGCCGCGGATGATCGGCCGGCCCACGCCGGGGCCGAAGTTGGAGCTCTGCACGCCCGGCAGGCTGGCCACGGTCTCGCCGATGCTGGCGCCGCGGTTCTCGTCCAGGCGCTCGCCGGCCAGCACGTCCACCGGCTGGCTCAGCGCACCGGCGGCATCGCGCAGCGGGCTGGCGGTGACCACCACCTGGTCCATGTCCTTCACGTGCCGGTCCTGCCTGTGGCCTGCGCCGTGGCGGCTGTCGCTGGCCGGCGGCGTGGCGTCGGTCGCGGTCGTCGCGGTGGTCGGGTCGGCGGCCAGGGCCAGCGACGGGCTCAGCAGGCCAAGCAGGGCCAGGGACAGGGCGGAACGGCGGAGCAGGACGGGACGGGGAGAGGGCATGGGCATTCCATCAGGAGGGACAGTCGGGGGCGACGTGCGCGCTGCCGGCACCGCACAGCGGCGGTGGACGGTCGGGGAAGGGGCACGGGACGCGCTGGTCGCCGGCGGCCGAATGTTATATTATTCCGTAACACTTTCAACCCGTGCCGACCGTCATGTCCTCATCGTTCGATCTGCGCGCCGCGCTCGACCGCCTTGGCGCCACCGGTTCGCTGCTGTGCGCGGTGCATTGCGCGGTGTTGCCGCTGGCGCTGGCGGTGCTGCCGTCGCTGGGTCTGGCGATGTGGCTGGGCGAGGGCGTGGAGCGCACCCTGGTCCTGTTCGTGACTTGCCTGGGCCTGTTCAGTCTGGTGCTCGGGTATCGCCGGCACCGCGTGTGGCAGGCGCTGGGATTGCTCATCCTCGGCTTGCTGGCGCTATGGGCCGGGCTGCTGGTGCCGGCGCTGCATCATGCGGTGGCGCCGCACGCGGCGATCATGACCTTCGGCGGCACCCTGGTCGGCCTGGCGCACCTGCTCAACCTGCGCTTGAACCACGGCCACGTGCACGACGCAAGCTGCGCCCATTGAGCGCACGTGGTAGGCTTGCCGCCCTTGCGCGAGGGCGCTGACCGCGTTGGCCTCGCCAAACCCCGTGCATCTCGCGGGGGTTTTCGCAAACACATTCAGGAGTCGATGAGCATGGGTAAGGGTGACCGCAAGACCGCCAAGGGCAAGCGCTACAACGCCAGCTACGGCAATTCGCGCTCGCACAGCGTGAGCAAGGTGGCCGTGGGCGCTGCATCGCCGGCCGCGAAGAAGTCGGTGGTCAAGGCGCCGGCGGTGAAGAAGGCCGTGGCCAAGAAGACGGTCGCCAAGGCCGGCTGAGCCAGCCGCTGGTTGCGACGAAGAACGCGGCGCTTGCGCCGCGTTTTTTTATGTCTGTCTGTTTTTACCTTGGCCGTCGCTGCCAGGCGGCAGGCGGCGGTCTTGCGTCGGAAGCGGGCAGCAGTGGCGCGCGTTCCGATCGCACCAGCGCCTGGCACGCGCCGCCGCTCAGTGCGGACGCGGCGCGCTGGGGCCGTCGCCGTGGTCGTCGTGCTCGCTGCCGGCCAGGTCTTCGACCAGCGAGGTCGGCGCGTCCTCTTCGGCAGGCGGCGTGGGCGCCGGCGGCGGCGCCACCAGCAACAGCTCGGCCAGGCCGCGATAGATCGGCGTGCGGCAGACCAGCGCCGAAGCGCCGCGGGCGATCAGCACCGTCGCCAGGATCGGCAGCAGCATGTCGCTGCTGTCGGTGAGTTCCAGCGAGATCACCGCCGAGGTCAGCGGCGCCTGGGTGACGCCGGTGAGATAGGCGCACATGCCCAGCAGCACGAAGATGCGCGGGTCCACGCCCGGCATCAGCACGGCCAGGTTGTGGCCGAGCCCGGCGCCGACCGCCAGGGCCGGCGAGAACAGGCCGCCGGGGATGCCGGCGACGTAGGACACCAGGTTCGCCAGCAGTTTCATCAGGCCGAATTCGTGGCCGACGCTGGCGTGCCCCTGCACCAGGCTGCGCGCCTGCTCGTAGCCGGTGCCGAACGCGCCGGCGCCGAAGATCAGGCCCAGCAGCACCAGCGCCAGACCGCACAGCGCGGCCAGCAGCACCGGCTGGCGCCGGCGCAGCTCGCCCAGCCAGCGCGGCTTGCCGGCGACGGTGAGCAGCACCATGCGCGCGAAGGCGCCGCCGAGCAGGCCGGCGACCACGCCGCACAGCAGGATCGCCAGCCACGCCTTGCCCAGCGGCAGGCCGGCGGTGGCGACCCGGCCGAAGTAGGTGTAGTCGCCGAGCAGGCCCAGCGAAATCACGCCGCCGACGATCACCGCGGTCAGCAAGGTGCCGGAGAAGTGGTGCTCGAAGCGTCCGCTCAGTTCCTCGATGGCGAACACCACGCCGGCCAGCGGCGTGTTGAACGCCGCGGCGATGCCGGCGGCGCCGCCGGCCAGCAGGAAGTGACTGGCCTGGCGCGCATCGCGAAAGCCGAACCAGCGCCCGAACACGTACATCAGACTGGCGCCGACGTGCACGGTGGGACCTTCGCGGCCGATCGAGGCGCCGCCGAACAGGGCCATGGTGGTCAGCATCAGCTTGCCCGCGGACACGCGCAGCGACAGGTTGGCCTGGCGGAAGCCGTCGTCGGGACGTTCCAGCGCGGCGATCACCTGCGGGATGCCGCTGCCGCGGGTGGGGCGCAGCGCGCCGTTGGTCAGCCAGGCCAGCAGGGCGAACACGCTCGGGGTCAGCAGCAGCGCCCACCACGGCGAATGCGCGGTGATGCGCTGGAACACGTGGAAGGCGGCGTCGCTGGCCTTGGCGAAGACGATGGAGACCAGGGCCACCGCCACCGCGCCGCCCCACAGCACGGCGCGCTGCTTCCAGCTCTCCTGCGAGATCAGCGGGCGCAGACGATGGCGCAGGCGCGGCGGTTGCGCGGAGTCGGGCGAATGCATGCCGCCATTGTCGCACGCGTTGCCATGGGCGGGCGTGGCCGCGCCGCGACCGTTGTCGTGGCGCTCAGGGCGTGTCACCCATTCCCGAGCATGCCGCGCGCCTGCCAGACCCAACCCGAAGGGCCGCGCTTGCGCGCGCCCGTGGCCGCGTCATCGCGCGGGCGTGGACGCTTGCCACCGGCACGCGCAATCGTGGCGCAGCATGCTCGGGGAGTGGTGGCCCCCTAGCGCAGCGCCGGCAGCAGCGCCTGCGGATCGCCGTCGTTGGGGGCGGCGGGAATGCCGAGCAGGCGGGTCAGCAGCGGGTAGACGTCGACGTTGTCGATCGGCGCCAGGGTGACGCCCTGGCGGAACGCCGGGCCGCGGGCGACGAACACCGCGCGCATCGACGGCAGTGCCGGGTCGTAGCCGTGGGAGCCGCGCAGACTGCGCGGCTTCTCGGCGATGCGCGCACGCGGCAGCGCATCCCAGCCCTCGTGCATCTGGCACACGATCGGCGGGATGCGCGGATTGCTGCCGTAGTGCCAGCGCGCCGGCAGTTCGCCCTTGCGCCAGCAGTCGTACTGCGGATGCGCGCCGAGCAGGCGCGCCTCGACCGCTGCCTCCTGGCCCGGGCGCGGAACGATGCCCACCGATTGCCCGTAGCTGATCACCGTGACCTGTTGCGGCGGGACCATCTCCTCGACCGCCAGCACCTGCTTGGGCGGCACCGCGGCCATGCCGTGGTCGGAGACCAGCACCAGGTTGATCCGGTCCAGTTCGCCGCGCTGCGCCAAGCCGTCGAGCAGATGTCCGATCGCCGCATCGATCCTGGCGACGGCCTGCGCGTATTCGCGCGACTCCGGGCCATGCTCGTGGCCGGCTTCGTCCACCTGTTCGAAGTACAGCGTCAGCAGCTGCGGACGCGGCGCGCTGGGATCGTCGAGCCAGCCCAGCACCTGGTCGACCCGCGCGTTCGGCGGCATGTCCGCGTCGAAGGCCTGGCGGCGGCTGGGGCGCACGCCCTGGATGGCCGCCTCGCTGCCCGGCCAGGCCCACGTCGCCGCGTGCAGGCCGGCCTTCTCGACGCCGACCCAGATCGGCTCGCCGCCCCACCAGCGGCCATCGCTGACTGCGGCGCGATCGCTGAGCTGGAACGTGCCCAGCAGCGGATCCTGCATGCTGTTGTGGACGATGCCGTGATGGTCCGGGCGCAGGCCGGTGGCGATGGTGTAGTGGTTGGGGAAGGTCAGCGACGGATAGGAGGGCGTCATCCACTGCGCGCGCACGCCGTCGTGGACCATGCGGCTCAGGTTCGGGGTGATGCCGCGATCGAGCATGTCCGCGCGCAGGCCGTCGATCGAGATCAGCAGCACCGGCGTGGGCAGCCTCGCCGCTGCGGCGGCGCTGGGTGCGGCGGCCGCGGCGGCCGCGTGCGGCGACGTGGAGGGGGCGGAGGCGCAGGCACCGAGCAGCAGGGTGGCG
>NZ_AQOJ01000108.1:0-2402 GCF_000364685.1 Xanthomonas sp. SHU 166 | reverse complement strand
CCGCCCCTTCGGGGCACCTTCCCCCAAAAAGGGGACCATGGTCCCGGAGGGAGAAGGAAAAGCCGGCTGCGGCTGGATGGCGTGGCCTCTTCTCACCGTCCTGGTTGAGGCCGCGCCCACACTGCAGCACCGGCACGGTCAGGGACTGCACTGTGGGAGGGACTTCAGTCCCGACGTCGTGCAAGATCGGATGCACAGCGGACTTTGTCCGCCGTCGCTGCATGACAGTTGCCTCACCACGTTCCAGAGACGGACTGTCCCGATTCCCAACTCCCAACTCCCGAATCCCGAATCCCGAATCCCCGCCTTTCCCCTATCATCTCCAGATGCGCCCCGACTACATCCTGACCCTGTCCTGCCCGGACCGTACCGGCATCGTCTTCCGCGTCAGCGGCCTGCTGTTCGAGCACGGCTGCAACATCCTCGATGCGCAGCAGTTCGGCGACGAGGAAAGCGGCCGTTTCTTCCTGCGCGTGCACTTCGACGTACCCGCCGACGGCATCGTCGCCGCGGTGAAGCTGCAATTGGAGCCGCTGGCCGCCGACTACGCGATGGACTGGCAACTGCACGACGCGCGCCGCCGTGCGCGCCTGCTGGTGCTGGTCAGCAAGCAGGGTCATTGCCTCAACGACCTGCTGTTCCGCGCGCACAGCCGGCAGTTGCGGGTGGACATCGCCGCGGTGGCCTCCAACCATCCCGACTTCGCCGCGCTGGCCGGGTCCTACGGCGTGCCGTTCCACCACCTGCCGGTGAGTGCCGCCAACCGCGCCGAACAGGAGGCGCAGTTGCTGGCGCTGGTCGAACGCGAACGCATCGATCTGGTGGTGCTGGCCCGCTACATGCAGATCCTGTCGCCGACGCTGTGCGCGGCGCTGGCCGGACGCGCGATCAACATCCACCACAGCTTCCTGCCCAGCTTCAAGGGCGCGCAGCCGTACCACCAGGCGCACGCGCGCGGGGTCAAGATCATCGGCGCCACCGCGCACTACGTCACCGGCGATCTGGACGAAGGCCCGATCATCGAGCAGGACGTGGCCCGCGTGGACCACGCCATGACCCCGCGCGAACTGGTGCGTCTGGGCAGCGACACCGAGTCGCAGGTGCTGGCCCGCGCCGTGCGCCGCCACGTCGAGCATCGCATCCTGCTCAACGGGCATCGCACGGTGGTATTTCGCTGAGGCGGGGAGTGGAGATTCGGGAATCGGGAATGGGGAGCAGCAACAGCAACAGCAACAGCAACAGCGGCTAAGCACCCGCTTGCCCTAATCCATGGTCGCGGCGCCGACCGTCTGCATCGACGATCATCCCCGCTCTCCAGTCACTGCACCGTGGCATTTCCGATGAAGCAGGGAATGGGGCCGGGAATAGGGAAGGGGACCATCAGCAGCCGCAGCGCGGCGTTTGCTCTGCCGATTCCCCATTCCCGATTCCCCATTCCCAGCCCTCAACGCGCCGCGTTGGCGTTCATCGTCGCGTTGCGGCTGGCGTCCAGGTACTGCGCCGGATCGCGCATGCCGGTGGTGTGGCACTGGCCGGTGGTGTGGCCGCGGTTGACGCCGCCCGGCAGCTGGCCGTTGACCTGCTCCACGGTGCCGTCCTCCGGATCGCTCAGCACCAGGTCCGAGGCCGCGTTGCAGTAGTCGTTGGTGTACCAGTTGGTCTTGGCGAAGGAGGTGGTGTAGTAGTTCACCAGCGCCCGCGCCGAGTTGGGGATGCCGGCCAGCCAGGCCTTGGCGCCGTCGTAGGTCAGGTCGTTGTTGGTGCCGCAGCCCACACCGAACCACGAGCCCACCGTGGCCAGGATGCCGGCCAGGTTGGTGCCCTGGTAGGGCGTGCCCACCGACTGCATCACCCGCCCGCCGCTGGCGTTGTCCAGGCCGCTCCAGTAGTAGACGTACAGATGCAGCGCGGCCATGCCGCCCTGGCTGTGCGCCACCGTGCCGAACGAGTTCCACTGGCTGCCGAACTGCGCCAGGCGCTGCGCGAACTGGTCGTTGCTGCGGTTCTGGTTGACGTCCAGGAACGGGGAGGCGTTGGTGAACTGCGCCACCGGCCACACCCCGCCCGAGCAGTAGCCGTGCACCAGCACCAGGCGCTTGCCGGTGGCCTGCGCCTGCATGTCGGTGGTGGCGGCTGCGCTCAGCTGCGCCGGGCGCTCGCCCATGCGCATGCTCTCGTCGATCGCGCCGGTGCTGCGCGCCACGCTGCTGCGGCGCAGTGCCGGCAGGGTCAGCGGCAACGTCGCGCGCGTGGCCAGCGGCACGAAGTTGTCCGGATCTTCCACGCGCAGGTTGCGCAGGGTGAACGGCGCACGCGCGCCGGCGCGGACGATCCAGCGCTCGTCCACGCTCAGCGGCAGGCGTCCGTCCTGCGGCGCGAGCATGCCGCCGAGCCAGGCCACC
>NZ_AQOJ01000107.1:0-5257 GCF_000364685.1 Xanthomonas sp. SHU 166 | reverse complement strand
GGCGCCGTCGACGCCGTGCAGGCAGGTGGCGCGCGCGTCGGCAGCCAGTTCATCCAACCACTGCCGCCACTGCGGCTGCGCGGCGGCCTCGGCGGCGCTCACCACCCCGAGCGTGAGCAGCGCCTCGTGCATCTCGTCGCAGCTGCGCGGCTGCGGCCAGGCCTCCTCGCGCACCGCGTCGATCGCCTGCGGGTCCAACTGGCCGAGATCGTCGGCGCTGTGCGGATCCTGGTAGCGGCGACTGTGCACCGCCTGGGTGCGCCGCTCTTCCAGCGGCGCGTCGTCGAGAAAGGCATAGGGCCGCGCGTCGAGCGCCTCGGCCGCCAGCGGCGAGGGCGCGGTCAGTTCGCGCGCCAGCACGCGCACCTCGCCGGCCTCGATGCCGCGCAGCAGCTGCAGCCAGCCATCGCTGTCCATCGCCTCGTCCAGGCAGTCGCGCAGGGTCTGCGCCACCAGCGGGTGCTCGGGAATCTCGCGCTCGCCGACCAGGTTCTCCGCACAGGCCACCTGGTCGGGAAACACCGTGGCCAGCAGATCCTCGGACTTCATCCGCTGCAGTTGCGGCGCGACCTTGCGCCCGCCGGTGAAGCGCGGCAGCGCCAGCGCGTTGGTGGCGTTCCAGCGCCAGCGCACGCCGAACAGCGGCGCGTCCAGCAGCGCCTGTACCAGCACGTCCAGCGCAGACGCGGCGCGCAGATAGCGCGCCACCTCGTCCAGGGCGAAGCTGTGCCGGGTCGACAGCGACAGCACGATCGCGTCCTCGGTCGCGGCCGCCTGCAACTCGAAATTGAAGGTACGGCAGAAGCGCTTGCGCAGGGCCAGGCCCCAGGCGCGGTTGATGCGGCTGCCATAGACGCTGTGGATCACCAGTTGGGTGCCGCCGGTGGCATCGAAGAAGCGTTCCAGCACGATGCATTGCTGGGTCGGCAAGGCGCCCAGCGCCGCATGCGCGCGGCCCAGATAATCGACGATCTGCTGCGCGGCGGCGGCGTCCAGTGCCAGCGGGCCGCACAGCCACTGCAGCGCCTGCGCCGCGCCGCCCTGCTCCAGCGCCTGCGCGACTTCGGCCCGCAGCCGCGACACGCCCAGCGACAACGCATCGCTGCGCCCGGGCGCCTCACCGATCCAGAACGGGATGTTGGGCGGTGCGCCGCGCGCGTCCTCCACCCGCACCCGCCCCGCTTCCACGCGCAGGATGCGGTAGCTGGCGTTGCCGAGCTGGAACACGTCGCCGCCCAGGCTCTCCACCGCGAAATCCTCGTTGACCGTGCCGATGGTCTGCGCCTGCGGCTCCAGCACCACGCTGTAGTCGCCGGTCTCGGGGATGGTGCCGCCGGAGGTGAGCGCCGCCATCCGCGCACCGCGGCGCTGGCGCACGCGGCGATGCACCGCATCGCGATGCAGGTAGCCGGCGCGCGGCCCCAGCCGCGTGCTGAAGCCTTCGCTGAGCATGCGCAGCACCGCGTCGAACTGCGCGCGCGGCAACGCCGCATACGGCCAGGCGCCACGCACCAGCGCGTACAGCGCGTCTTCCTCCCACTCCTGGCAGGCCACCTCGGCGACGAGCTGCTGGGCGAGCACGTCCAGCGGCGCATCGAGCATGCGCAGCGCATCCAGTTCGCCGCGGCGCACGCAATCCAGCAAGGCCGCGCACTCGACCAGGTCGTCGCGCGACTGCGGAAACAAGCGCGCCTTCGGCGTGCCGCCCACCGCGTGCCCGGAGCGGCCGGCGCGCTGCAGGAACGCGGCGATCGAACGCGGCGAGCCGAGCTGGCAGACCAGGTCGACGTCGCCGATGTCCAGGCCCAGTTCCAGCGAGGCGGTGGCCACCAGCACCTGCAGCTCGCCGGCCTTGAGCCGACGCTCGGCGAGCAGCCGGGTCTCGCGCGCCAGGCTGCCGTGATGCGCCGCCACCGCCTGCGTGCCGAGCAGTTCGCCCAGGTGCCGCGCGGTGCGCTCGGCCATGCGCCGGGTGTTGACGAACACCAGGGTGGTGCGGTGCGCGCGCACCAACTCGGCCAGGCGCGTATACGCCTGCTGCCACTGGTCGGCGGACATGGTCACGCTGAGCGGCGTCGGCGGCACCTCCAGCGCCAGGTCGCAGGCACGCGCATAGCCGATGTCGACGATGGCGCAGTCGGCAACGCCGTCGTGCACCGCGGCGCTGCCGACCAGGAAACGTGCGACCGCCTCGATCGGCTTCTGCGTCGCCGACAGGCCGATGCGCAGCGGCGGCGCCTCGCACAGCTGCTGCAGGCGCTGCAGCGACAACGCCAGATGGCTGCCGCGCTTGTTCGCCGCCAGCGCATGGATCTCGTCGACGATCACCGTGCGCACGTGGCGCAGCGTCTCGCGCCCGGACACCGAGCCGAGCAGCACGTACAGCGACTCCGGCGTGGTCACCAGCACATGCGGCGGGCGCCGCCGCGCCTGCGCGCGCTCGCGCTGTGGGGTGTCGCCGGTGCGTACCGCGGTGCGAATGGACACATCCGGCAAACCCAGCGCCGCCAGTTCGGCGCGAATGCCCTGCAGCGGCGCCTCGAGATTGAGCTGGATGTCGTTTGAAAGCGCTTTCAGTGGCGACACGTACAACACCTGGGTACGGTCCTGCAGGCCGCCTTCACGCAGGCCTTCGCGGACCAGCGCATCCAGCGCAGCCAAAAATGCCGTCAGGGTCTTGCCCGAGCCGGTCGGCGCGGCGACCAGCGTATGGCGTCCGGCCTGGATCGCCGGCCACGCCGCCGCCTGCGCCGGCGAGGGCGCCGCGAAACGTTGCTCGAACCAGCGTGCAACGGCGGGATGGAAGCGCGCCTGCGCCAACGACATGCGATCTCCTGGTGTCAGCGTCGCAACCAACCTGGGGCGCGCCGACGATGCCGCCTGTGCGGATTGTCCAGCTGGATGTCTTGCGCCATTTTCTCGGCAATGAAAATGGTGACGTTATCCAGGCAATCAAGCGCAACCTCGCGCGAGCCCTGTTTTTAGGGGTTTTTCCATTAAGCGTTCATCGAACGACATAATGTCTACCACTCGCTCCGCGTAGCGCGGTTATGTTGTCGACGGCGTCACGTATCCCGGCCTAGCGTTTGCGCATCACGCACAAGCTTCGCTTCTGGGAACGGAATGCGGCACGGCAACACCAGCGAACAACGGCATCGCCCATCACGCGCGCGGGACGCTCCACGACCCGCACACGCGATCGCGGCGGCGCGCGTTCGCGCCGCGTCCGCCTCCGTCTCCCTTCGACGTCGAACTGCCGTCGCCTCGCGGCGCGCGGCAGCGATGGCGGCGGCATCCGCCATCGGGTCCTGCACTGTGGGACTGCGCATGCGTTGTACCTCTCCACCGCCATCGCCAAGGAGCATCACCAATGGCACAGAGCAGCCCGTCACTCTCCAGCACCGACCTCAACCAGCGCCGCGGCAGCGACGCGCAACAGTCGCTCGGCGTCGCGCCGAACGTGTTCGAAGGCAACGATCCGGCCGCGATCGCGCGCGCGCTCAAGCAGTCGGCCGATCTGCACGCACGCCGCCGCACCGGCCCGTATCGCTCGGCCATGTCGATGCTGACCTTCTACATCAATCGCGCCGGCGACCAGTTGCCGGCGCAGCGCCGCCAGATCCTGGAGCAAGCCAAGGACGAGTTGCGCAGCCTGTACGGCAAGCCGCGCAAGGGTGGCGCTGGCGATTGAGCACGCGCACGCGCGCAGCGTGATGGAGCGATCAGTTCCGCACGCTGTCTGGGCGAAGCGCGCGCCGCGCGATTGCCGTCCTCCGACGCACTGCCACATGATGCGGACATGGCCAAGGCATCCGACATTTCGGACCTCATCCAGCACGCCGCCGCGACCCAGGACGACGCGGCGTTGCTGTCGCGCATCATCCTGGCGCAGGGCGAAATCGCCGCGGCCGGCGGCGATCCGCTGCAGGTGGTCGACGTGGTCACCCGCCGCGCGCAGGAGCTGACCCGCTCCAATGGCGCCGTGGTGGAGATGTGCGACGGCAAGGACATGCTGTACTGGTCGGCCAGCGGCGTCGCCGAGCGCCACCTCGGCCTGCGCCTGCCCAGCAACGGCAGCCTGTCGGGGCTGTGCATGCGGACCGGCGAGGTCTTGCGCTGCGACGATTCGGAAGTCGATCCGCGCGTGGACCGCGCGGCCTGCCGGCGCATCGGTTTGCGCTCGATGCTGGTGGTGCCGCTGCGCTACGGCGACCGCAGCATCGGCGTGCTCAAGGTCCTCGCGCCGCAACCCAACGCCTACAGCGCACAGGACGTGCGCACGCTGGAATTGCTGGCGACCCTGGTCGGCGCGACGCTGGCGCTGGCGATGGACCGCGCCGCACTGCAGACCGACATCGCGCGCCGCCAGGACATGGAGAAACACGCATTTCGCGAGAAGGCGGCGATCGCCACCCGCATCCGCGAAACCATCGCCGAGACGCGCCTACAGATCGTGACCCAGCCAGTGCTGGCGCTGGCATCGCAACGCATCGTCGGGGTGGAGGCGCTGTCGCGCTTTCCGGCCAATCCGGCGCTGCCGCCGCTGCGCTGGTTCGACGATGCCAGCCGGGTCGGGCTGGGCCTGGACCTGGAACTGGCCGCCGCGCGCCAAGCGCTGGAGCTGCTGGCGCAGTTGCCGGCGCCGCTGTATCTGGCGATCAACGTGTCCGCACCGACCCTGCTGCATCCGCAACTGCAGGCGCTGCTGCACGGCCACGACCTGTCGCGGATCGTGCTGGAAATCACCGAACAACTGCAGGCACCGGATTACCCACGCCTGTCCGAACACATCGGCCTGCTGCAGCGGCAGGGTCTGCGCATCGCCCTGGACGACGCCGGTACCGGTTTCGCCAGCCTGCGCCATCTGCTGCACCTGGCGCCGGACATCATCAAGCTGGACCTGACCCTGACCCGCGGCATCGACGCCGAACCGCGCCGGCAGCGGCTGGCGATGGCCATCCTCTCCTTCGCCGCGGAAACCAATGCCGACGTGGTCGTCGAAGGCATCGAGACCGAGAGCGAACTGGCGACGCTGCAGGCGCTGGGCGCGCGCTACGGCCAGGGCTACCAGCTCGCCCACCCCGGACCGCTATCGGCGCATCTGGCACGCTATCCGGCGATCGAAGACGGCAGCAGCGGCTGAGAACGCCCACCGCAGGCGCGGCGCTGGTCCCCGGTTCGGGATCATCCCCCCAGGCATTCCCAAGATCGCCATGCAGGCCTGGTCGCGGCTGAAGCCGCTCCTTGTATCTGGACA
>NZ_AQOJ01000106.1:0-4108 GCF_000364685.1 Xanthomonas sp. SHU 166 | reverse complement strand
GCCCGGCCAGCAGGCGCTGCGCCGGGGCTGGCCAGCGCTGCAGCGGCGCGGTCGGGCGGGCGTGGAATTCGTCGCGGTTGCCGACCAGCAGCAAGCGCCATCGCGGGTGCGCAGCGTGCGCGAGAACGACCAGACACATGCCCGGCAGTGTGCGCGCTTGCGCAACGCGGCGCGAGCCCGGGCGCCATGTCGACGGCCGGTGACGATGGCCTTAACGCCCCGTACACAGGCCTGAATTTCCGTTCAATCTCAAAATTTGAGACGAAACAGTAACTTGTGGATAAGCCTTGAACAAGTCTCTAAAGATCGTTGCAAACCATTGATCCCGCTAGCGATTTACCGCTCGCAAAGTTGTTGACAACCCGTTGCGCGCTGCTAAGGTGGGCACTTGAGGGGAAACCGGGTTTTTTGTGGTTTTTCGTGGTTCAATGACCGCCCAGGCGGATTCGGAAAGGTGCAGGCGTCGTGTTTCAGGGCGAGACCGCAATCACTGTGGACGACAAGGGGCGTATGGCGGTTCCCACCGCGTACCGCGACCTCGTCGCGCGCGTGAGCGGCAATCGGCTGGTGCTGACCTACAACCCGTTCGAGGCCGGCTGCCTGTGGCTGTATGCGGAGAAGGAGTGGGAGCGGGTCCGTGACGACGTCATGGCCAAGCCCAACACCCAGCGCGTGGTGCGGGTCCTGCAGCAGAAGCTGGTGGGTTCGTCGGCCGCGCTGGAGCTGGATGCCAACGCCCGCATCACCATTCCGCCGAGCCATCGCGCCGCGGTGGGCATTGAAAAGCGCGCCGTGCTGTTGGGCATGGGCGACAAGTTCGAACTGTGGAGCGAGCAGGCTCATCGCGCACTGATCCAGCAGACGTTGTCTGACGAGGATCTGGGCGATGGATTGCTCGATCTGAAGTTGTGAGTCGGGGTGTCCGGATGCGCGGACAGGCGCAGGCCGGTCACCTCCCGGTGTCGCAACCATCGGCGGCGCATGTGCCGGTGTTGTTCGCGCAGGTCCTGGACGGGCTGCAGGTGATCGAAAACGGAATCTATCTGGATGGCACGTTCGGGCGTGGCGGACACGCGCGCGGGGTGCTGCACAAACTCGGCCCAGGAGGCCGGCTGCTGGTGATGGACAAGGATCCCGAGGCGATCGCCGAAGCCGAACATGCGTTCGGCGGCGACGCGCGCGTGTCCATCTATCGCGGCAGCTTCGCCGAGCTGGGCCAGTGGGACGCTGCCGTTGCCCTGGACGGGGTGCTGTTCGACCTGGGCGTGTCCTCGCCGCAGCTGGACGTGGCCGAACGCGGCTTCTCCTTCGGCAAGGACGGCCCGCTGGACATGCGCATGGACCCGGACACCGGCGAGAGCGCCGCGCAGTGGCTGGCGCGCGCCGAGGAGCGCGAGATCGCCGACGTGCTGTGGACCTACGGCGAAGAGCGGCAGAGCCGGCGCATCGCCCGCGCCATCGTCGCCCGCCGCGAGAAGCAGCCGCTGACCCGCACCGCCGAATTGGCCGAGCTGATCGCCAGCGTGATGCCGCGCGGCGACAGCAAGACCCACCCGGCCACCCGCAGCTTCCAGGCCATCCGCATCCACATCAACCGCGAACTGGCCGATCTGGAGACCGGCCTGGACGCGGCGCTGGCCCGGCTCAAGCCCGGCGGCCGCCTGGCGGTGATCAGCTTCCACTCGCTGGAAGACCGCATCGTCAAGCAGTTCATGCAGCGCCACGCCAAGGCCCCGCCGAGCAACCGCCGCCTGCCCGAGGCCACGGCCTTCGTGCCGACCCTGCGCCTGCACGGCGGCGCGATCAAGGCCGACGCCGACGAACTGGCGGTCAACCCGCGCGCGCGCAGCGCGGTGTTGCGGGTGGCGGAGAAGCTGGGAATCGGGAGTCGGGAATTGGGAATCGGGAAAGGCGAAAGCAAGAGCGCGCTTCCCGGGACGGAAGGTTTCCGTGTGCGGTCGACCGGCTCTTCGCCATTCCCCATTCCCGTTTCCCCATTCCCGCCGGCGCATGGCGCGCTCCACAGGAGCGCCCCATGAGCCGGCTTCTGCTGCTCGTGCTGCTCGCCTGCACCATCGCTTCGGCGATCGGGGTGGTGTACATGCGCCATCGCCATCGCCAGTTGTTCGTGGAGCTGTCGCGGCTGGAACACAACCGCGACGAGCTGAACATCGAGTTCGGCCGGCTGCAGCTGGAGCAGGCGACCTGGGCGGAGAGCAATCGCGTCGACCAGGTCGCGCGCGAGCGGCTGGGGATGAAGTTCCCCGAGACCGGCGACATCGTGGTGGTGCGTCCGTGAACAAGAGCGGCCGCAATCGCCCCCGCAGCAACTTCAACCTGCGCGGCCGCCTGGTGCTGGTCGGCGCCGCGCTGGGCCTGTGCTCGGTGACCCTGATCGGCCGCGCGGCCTACGTGCAGTTGATCAACAGCGATTTCTACCAGCGCCAGGGCGAGGCGCGCTACCTGCGCGAACTGCCGATCGCCACCTCGCGCGGCATGATCACCGACCGCAACGGCGAGCCGCTGGCGGTGTCCACGCCGGTGGAGTCGATCTGGGTCAACCCGCAGGAACTGCTGCGCAGCCCCGACCGCATCCCGCAGCTGGCGCAGGCGCTGGAGCTGCCGGTCGACGAACTCACCGCCAAGCTGTCGCAGAAGGCGGACAAGGAGTTCATGTACCTCAAGCGCCGGATCAATCCGGACAAGGCGCATGCGGTGGTCGCGCTGGGCATCCCCGGCGTGTTCTCGCAGCGCGAATTCCGCCGCTTCTACCCGCAGGGCGAAGCGATGGCGCATGTGCTGGGCTTCACCAACATCGACGACCGTGGCCAGGAAGGGCTGGAGCTGGCGTTCGATTCGTGGCTGCGCGGCAAGCCGGGCGCCAAGCGGGTGATCCGCGACCGCAAGGGCGCGATCGTCGAGAGCATCGACCTGGTCAAGCCGGCGCAGCCGGGCAAGGACCTGACCCTGAGCATCGACCGCCGCATCCAGTTCCTGGCCTACAAGGAACTGCGCAACGCGCTGGTCGAGAACAAGGCCGCCGGCGGCTCGATCGTGATCATGGACGTGGCCACCGGTGAGATCCTGGCCATGGTCAACCTGCCGACCTACAACCCCAATGCGGTCAACGGGGTCAACCCGGACGTGCGCCGCAACCGCGCGGTCACCGACCTGGTCGAGCCGGGCTCGACGATGAAGCCGCTGACCATCTCCACCGCGCTCAAGGCCGGGGTGGTGACCAAGGACACGCTGATCGACACCAACCCCGGCTACATGTCGGTGGGCCGCTTCACCATCAAGGACGTGCCGCGCAACAACGGCGTGCTGACCGTGACCGGGGTGATCACCCGCAGCTCCAACATCGGCGCGGCGAAGATCGCGGCCAAGCTGCCGGACCAGACCTTCTACGACCAGGTCCACAGCTACGGCTACGGCAGCTCCCCGCACAGCGGCTTCCCCGGCGAATCGGCCGGCGTGTTTCCGTCGCCGGCACGCTGGAGCGGTTCGTCCAAGACCACCATGTCCTACGGCTACGGCCTGTCGGTGACGCCGCTGCAGATCGCCCGCGCCTACTGCGCGCTGGGCAACGGTGGGCGCCTGGTCACCCCGACCTTCGTCAAGGGCCAGCACGAGGACAGCAAGCAGGTGCTGGACCCGGCGATCTCCAAGGAAGTGGTGGCGATGATGGAGACCGTGGTCACCCAGGGCGGCGCCAAGGGCGCGGCGATCCTGGGCTACCACGTCGCCGGCAAGACCGGCACCGCGCGCAAGGCCGGCCCCGGCGGCTACGAGCGCGGCCACTACAACGCGCTGTTCGCGGGCCTGGTGCCGGCGAGCAACCCGCGCTTCGCCACGGTCATCGTCATCAACGACCCGCAGGGCGCCAAGTACTACGGCGGCCTGGTCTCGGCGCCGGTGTTCCACAACGTGATGGAAGGCGCGCTGCGGCTGATGGACGTGCCGCCGGACGACATCCAGTCGTGGCTGGCCGCGCAGGCCGCCGGCAAGAGCGGTCACGCGCCGCCGCCGGCGCCGGTGGAGCCGGATCCGGCGACCGTGCCCGACGCCGCCGCCGAAGTCGATGCCGCGCTGCCCAGCGCGCGCGCCA
>NZ_AQOJ01000105.1:0-3066 GCF_000364685.1 Xanthomonas sp. SHU 166 | reverse complement strand
GGCTCGCTGGCCAACGGGCTTGCGTCGGCCAGCGCATAGGGCAAGGCGTCGTCGCCGGCGTGGCCGCCGAACACCGCGTCCAGATACGGCACGTAGGGATCGATGTCCGGCGACAGCACCGCAATCTCGCGCGGCTGCAGCGGCGGCTCGAAGCGCGGGTCGTCCAGCAGCGCACGCAACTGGTCGTGCAGCACCTGCAGTTCGCGCAGGCGGGTGTGGCAGGCATGCACCTGCAGGCTGGGATCGTGCGGATCCACCGCGGCCAGCGGCGCCGGCCGCGCCGGCGCGCGGCGATGGAACAGGTCGCTCTGCATGCGCCGCAGCAGGCTGTCGCCGAGGCCGCCCTCGGCCAGCGCGCGCCGGCCCGACTCCAGCGGATCGGCGTAGACCGCGATCTCGGCCAGCGGATGCACCACCTCGTAGTCGCCGATCAGCGCCATGAAGTCGCGCCCGGCCGCGCCCCAGGCCTGCAGCAGCGGATTCTCCTGCACGTGGTCGGCGAACAGCTCCACCGCCCCGCCCTCGCGGCGGCGCTGCCACAGGGTCTGCAGATCGCCCCAGTAACCCTGTGCCGGGGTCGGCAGATAGAAGTGCAGCGTGCCGGCGCGCGCCTGCGTGGCCAGCACGCGCAGCACGTCCGGGGAGATGTTGAGCACGGCGAAGGCGAACAAGCGCCGCGGCAGGCCCTGCGGCAACGGCCCGTCCGGGCGCGCGTAGCGGTCCAGGTATTGGCCGATGCGGCGTGCGCGGTAGGCGCGGCCCGTGGCGATGCGCCGCCACAGCCGCGCCTGCGGATCGTCCGGGTCGGCGCCGCCTTCCCAGCGCAGCAGCCAATCGCGCCGCCAGGCCTGGTACTTCTCGAACACGTTGCTCAGCTCGCCGGCCAGGCTCCACGGCTTGAGCGCATCGCCGTCGGCCAGATAGCCGGCCAGCGGCGCCAGCGCCGCATCGCTACCCAGGTCGCCCTGCAGAGCCGCGTACAGGCGCCAATGCATGGTCGCCATGTCCAGGTCGTCGGCCGCGGCACCGAGATTGCGCTCCAGCGCGCGCGCGACGAATTCGCCGGGGGTCAGGAATTCCAGGTTCGCCGCCACCCCGTGCACCGCGGCCAGGGTCGACTGCAGCCAGCGCCGCATCGCCACCTGCGGGATCAGCACCACCTCCGGCGCCAGCAAGGGCTGCCCCGGCGGCGGCCGGCGCAGTTCTTCGGCGAGCAGGGCGGCCAGGGTATCCAGCGCGTTGGACGGATACAGCCGGAAATCGGGCGCGGACGGGGCAGGCATGTGCCGGGCATTGTGCCGGATGCGGGCAGGCGGCGCTTTCGGGCACAGCCTTGTGCACCCAAACATCGCGGGTCGCTTCGCGCCGGACCCTCACCCCAAGCCCTCTCCCGACGGGAGAGGGGCTAGCTGTTCCTTCTCCCCCCGGGAGAAGGTGCCCCGAAGGGGCGGATGAGGGTATGGGCGCAGCCTCGTGTGCCCACACATCGCGAGACGCTTCGCGCCGGACCCTCACCCCAAGCCCTCTCCCGACGGGAGAGGGGCTAGCCGCTCCCTTCTCCCGCCGGGAGAAGGTGCCCCGCAGGGGCGGATGAGGGTACGGGCGCAGCCTCGTGCACCCAAACATCGCGAGTCGCTCCGCGCCGGACCCTCACCCCAACCCCTCTCCCGGGGGGAGAGAGGCTCAAAGCGTCAGTACTTCTTCTCGACGTTGAACATCCAGGTCTGGTCGCTGCCACTGTCGCCGTCGGTCACGCCGCGGTACTCCACGCGCGTGGACAGGCCCTGGTCGGTGCTGAACACCACGCCCACGCCCAGCATCAGCCGGTTGCGGTCGTACACGCTCTGCCCGGTGCGGTACAGGGTGCCGCCGACGATGTCGGCATAGCCCAGCGTGGCGTCGCCGCGGCCCTGGAAGTCGTGCTGGTACTCGAGCCGGAACTGCGGCGTCAGCCGTCCCCAGGTCATCTGCCGGCGCCATTCCAGGCGCAGGCCGAGATTGCCGGTGGTGGTGGCCACGTCCATGTCCTCGTAGCGCAGCGCATACGGCGCCATCGCCGCTTCGCTGTAGGCATCGAGCGTGGCGCGCGCGGCATCCACCCGCGCATACGGGGTGATCTGCCAATCGCCGCGCTGCAAATCGGCACCGGCCGACAGCGACGCGATCCACTGGTGGCCGCTGCGGTCGCCTTCGGCCAGGGCGCCGTTGTCGGTGACGTAGCGGCGCAGGTCGTAGGACAGCAGCTGATAGCCGACCAGGGTGTCGAAGAACAGCGTCTGGCCCGGGTGATAGCTGGCATACAACGCCAGCGTGTACGCAGTGGACTTGCTGCGGCTGCCGTCGCGGCCGACATCGCTGTCGTCGCGGCCGAAGCCCACGCCCGCACCCAATGCGAAGGACGAGGAGACGCGGTAATCGGCGCCCAGGCTCAGGCCATCGGTCTGGAAATCCACGCCGGCACGCTGCGACTGCCTGTCCAGGCTGCCGGAGCGGATCGCACCACCCACCCACAGGCCCAGATCGCCTGCCGCAGTGGCATCGCGTGGTGCCGCCGACGCGGTATCGGCGCCGCCGTCCATGGCGCCGTCGCGCAGGTCGCGGTTGGCCGGGTCGCACGCTTGCGCGTCCAGATTGCGATCGCTCTGCAGCGTGCGGTCGCGCTGGCGGCACTGCGAGCTGGCCTGGAAGCTCACGCCGTTGTCGAAGCCGCGCGCCCCCCGGTGGGTCGCCTCCAGGCGGCGCTGGAAGTTGTCGATCTGCGCCTTGGCGAAGCGCCGGGTCGACTCGGCCTGCGCGTCGATCAGGCCGCGCACCTGCGCATCCTGGGTCGGATCCGGGCGCGGCGCGATCATGAACACGATGTCCGCCTCGGCCGAGGTCGCATACGCATTGGACAGGGTGAAGCGCACCGTGGCGTTGCCGGAGAAGGCCGGATTCGGCACGAAGGTCAGCATGAAGCCCGGGCCGTCGTCCGCGGCCGCGGTCGGCACGCCGGCGGCCTTGGCGGCCGCGCGGGTGATCGTGGCGGTACCGGCGTTGGCCGGCAGCACCGCGACCACGGCGGCC
>NZ_AQOJ01000104.1:0-12060 GCF_000364685.1 Xanthomonas sp. SHU 166 | reverse complement strand
CGAGGCTGGCGTCGGCGAGCACGGCCGCCGGCCATGCCGGCAATTCGGCGCCGCCGCCGGCCAGCCAGCCGCACAGGCCGCCGTGCAGTTCGGCTGCCGACGCAGCCAGGCCAAGCGTCCGGCTGGCATCGGCGATCTGGTCGGCAGTGGGAAGTTCGGTCATGGAGCAAGCCTGTCGGGCGCTGGCCGCGGGCCTGTCGAGGCCTGCGGCGGAATCGGGACTGCGCAGTGTAGCAACCGCGTGTGCGCCGCCGCTTGTGGTGGCTTCCGGCACGCGCCTACACTCCACCACCCGTTCTTTGACAGAAGTCACTTTCCGCCATGCCATTGGAGCACGTTGCTGCAGGAGCTGCGGAAAGAACCGGCCTCGCCTTGTTCGGCGAGACCTTGCTGGCCGCATGGCCGCTGGTCGCGCTCGCCGCGCTGGCGGCCGGCGGGGTGGCGGCGCTGTTCGCGCTGCGTTCGCGTCGGCGCCTGCGCGAGCAACTGCAACGGCACGCGCAACTGCAACAGCGCGACCAGCACCTGAAGCTGGCGCTATGGGCCTCGGGCGAACACTTCTGGGATTACGACCTGCAACAGCGCAGGTTGCGGCTGATGCGCGCCGACGAGGCCACGCCGCACGCGCAGGACATCGGCCTGGTGATCCGCGAGAACGAGCCGCTGCGGATCCATCCCGACGACGTGCAGCAGGCGCGGCAGGTGCTGCAGGAACACCTGCAGGGCCTGACCGCGATCTACACCGCCGAGTACCGGGTGGACCTGGCCGGCGACGGGGTCTGGCACTGGGCGCGGGTGCGCGGCCGCGTGGTCGACTACGACGCCAGCGGCGCGCCGCGCCGGCTCGCCGGCACTGCACGCGACATCACCTCGCACCGCCAGGCCGACCTGGAACGGCGCATCGCCGCCGAAGTGCTGCGCAGCATGGGCGAGGCGGTCGCCGTGCTCGACGAGGACCGCCGCTTCATCTCGGTCAACCCGGCCTTCACCCGCATCACCGGCTACAGCGAGCGCGAGGTACTGGGCCAGCCGATGGCGCTGATCGACCACGCGCCGGAAACGCCGGCGGCCCCGGTGGCCGACCACGGCCGGCATTGGCGCGGCGAGGCCTGGAAGCGGCGCAAGGACGGCCAGGAGATCCTCTGCCACCTGCGCCGCAATACTGTGGTCGACGCCGATGGCCGCCAGAGCTTCCAGGTGGTGGTGCTGGAAGACATCACCGAACAGAAGCGCGCCGAACAGGAACTGCGCTATCTGGCCAACTACGACACGCTGACCAGCCTGCCCAACCGCGCGCTGCTGTCCGAACGCCTGGCGCGGGCGATCGTGCGGGCGCGGCGCCAGGCCGGCTCGGTCGCGGTGCTGTTCCTGGACCTGGACCGCTTCAAGGACATCAACGATTCGCTCGGCCACGCGATCGGCGATCGCGTGCTGCGCGCGGTGGCCGAACGCCTGCAGCAGGCGGTGGGACCGCAGCACACGGTGGCGCGCCTGGCCGGCGACGAATTCACCGTGGTGGTCGAGGACATCGTCAGCCAGGGCGAGGCCGAGGCGGTG
Source organism: Xanthomonas sp. SHU 166 (assembly GCF_000364685.1). Lineage (NCBI taxonomy): Bacteria > Pseudomonadati > Pseudomonadota > Gammaproteobacteria > Lysobacterales > Lysobacteraceae > Xanthomonas > Xanthomonas sp. SHU 166. Next base: position 10,503 of record NZ_AQOJ01000104.1, on the reverse strand, counting down.
GCCGCCCGCGTGCTGGCCGCGTTCGAGGCGCCGCTGCGGCTGGACGAACGCCGCGAGGTCGCGGTCTCCACCTCCATCGGCATCTCCCTGTTCCCGCAGCACGCGCTGCTGCCGAGCGAGCTGCTCAAGCACGCCGATACCGCGATGTACCAGGCCAAGGCCGCCGGGCGCCGCAACGCGCAGGTGTACTCGGCGCGCATGGACGAGGCCACCCGTCACCGCGCCACCCTGGCCAGCACGCTGCGCAAGATCCCGCTGGATCAGGAACTGAAGCTGGTCTACCAGCCGCGCTACTCGCTGCGCACGCAGCGGGTGGTCGGCGTGGAAGCGCTGCTGCGCTGGCACAGCGCCGATTTCGGGCCGGTCTCGCCGAGCCAGTTCATCCCGCTGGCCGAGGAGACCGGGCTGATCCTGGAGATCGGCGAATGGGTGCTGCGCCAGGCCTGCGGCGCGCTGCGCGACTGGCGGCGGATGGGGCTGACCGACCTGTGCATGTCGGTGAACGTCTCGGCGATCCAGCTCGAGCGCGGCAACCTGCCGGAACTGATGGCCGGGATCCTCGCCGAAACCGGCGTGCCGGCGGCCAACATCGAACTGGAACTGACCGAGAGCGTGGTGATGTCGCAGGTCGGCAAGAACGCCGAGCTGCTGCGCGCCTGCCGCAAGCTGGGGCTGACCCTGGCCATCGACGACTTCGGCACCGGCTATTCGTCGCTGGCCTACCTGAAGCGGCTGCCGATCAACACCCTGAAGATCGACCAGGAATTCATCGGCGACCTCACCCGCGACCCGGACGACGAGGCGATCACCAGCACCATCATCGCGATGGGCCACTCGCTGGCGCTGAAGGTGGTGGCCGAGGGCGTCGAGGACGCCGGGCAATTGGCGTTCCTGCGCGCGCACGGCTGCGACGAGATCCAGGGCCACCTGGTGGCGCCGGCGCTGGAGCCGGACGCCTGCCTGCGCCTGCTGCAGCAACCGCTGCGGCTGCCTGCCTGAGCGCCGGCCATGGCGCCGCCGCGCGGCGTCTTGACCGCCCCTCGGGCGCATGCCTATCGTGAGCGCCATGGACAGCCCTGACGCCCTCGCCGAGCTTCGCGCCCTTGCCGCACGCGTGGAAACGCTGGTCGAGCGCTGCCAGCGCCTCTCCGACGAGAACCGCAGCCTGCGCCAGCAGCAGGAACACCTGATCGGCGAGCGCTCGCAGTTGCTGACCAAGAACGAACAGGCGCGTTCGCGCGTGGAAGCGATGATCGCCCGGCTGAAGTCCCTGGAGCAGCACACGTGAGCGAGCCGGTCAGCGTCCGCATCCTCGACCGCGAATACACCGTCGGCGTCGAGGCCGAAGAACGCGATGGCCTGCTCGCCGCCGCGCGCCTGCTCGACGCGAAGATGCGCGAGGTGCGCGGCAGCAACCGCATGGCCGCGGTGGACCGCGTCGCCGTGCTGGCGGCGTTGAACCTGGCGCACGAGTTGCAGCAACTGCGCGACGAACAGGGGCAGCGCGAACGCGAGATGGCGCGCACACTCGCCGATCTCAATCGCCGCCTGGACAGCGTGGTCGATACGACGCGCTGATCCGCACATGGCGCTGCGATCATCAACGTGAATTGCAACGTACCGAAGGACCGACGAACGGACTAGCCAAGCGCGATCACGGCGCTATACTCCACTTGCGTTCTCTGCTGTGAACGACAGCGTGTGCAAACATTCGCCTTGTCCCTTAATGACGACCACGGGGTGGCGACGGAATCGGGAGTGCAGGTCCGCCTCGTAGCGGGAAGCCCGATGATTCTCCAGCCATCCCACTTGAACCCCGGGTTCAAGGTCGTTTCGCACGCATCGTCACGGCGGAGAATGCAATTTTTCCAGGAAACGGCGCCGCAAGGCGCCGTTTCCTTTTGTGCGTACGCAGCGTGCGTCTTCACCACGCCGTCGCCGCCGGCGCATTGCAGGTGCCACGCGTTCTCGCACCGACCGAAACCCGGGATACTGGTTTCCCCATCACGGAGATCCCGGATTGCCGACGCTCGCCCAGATCCTCGACCGCTTCGACCCCGCCGCGGGATTCGACGTCCCCGCCAGCTGGCGGCAAGGCCGCACCGCCTTCGGCGGCCTGTCCGCGGCGCTGGCGCTGCAGACCGCGCTGCGCACGGCGCCGTCCGCGTTGCCGCCGCTGAAGTCGGCGCACATCGGCTTCGTCGGCCCCACCGACGGCAGCCTGCGCTTCGATGCGCAGGTGCTGCGCCAGGGCAAGTCCGCCACCTCCGTGGGCGTCGATTGTCTGGCCGACGGGCAGGTCGCCCTGCGTGCGGCCTTGCTGTTCGCACAGCCGCGGCCCAGCCGCATCGCCCACGACTTCCTGCCGGCACGGCCGGCGGTCGTCGGTCCCGACGAAGCGACGCCGATCGCCGAAAGCGCGGCGACGCCGGCCTTCGTCGCCAACTTCGACATGCGCCTGGCCGGCGGCGCGCTGCCGCTGTCCGCCGCGGCCGATCCGGAGTTGCTGGTCTGGGCGCGCCATCGCGACGCCGGCGGCGTGGACCCGAGCGTGGCCCTGGTCGCGCTGGGCGACTGTCTGCCGCCGGCCGCGATGACCTGCTTCACCGAGCCGGCGCCGGTCAGTTCGATGACCTGGAGCTTGGACTTCCCGCAACCGGCCAGCGCCGGCGACTGGTTCCTGCTGCGCTCGGCCAGCCGCCATGCCGAGGACGGCTACTCGCTGCAGGACATGCAGATCTGGGATACGGCCGGGCGGCTGGTGCTGTGGGGCCGGCAGACGGTGGCGCTCTACGCGTGATCGCCGCAGCGGCGCGCGCCTGCTGGTCAGTGCGCGCGCCGGCGCCGACAATAGCGCCCTCTCTCGCCACCCCTGCCAGATGACTGCCGACGACCGCGACTCCCTGCGCCAGGACCTGCGCGCGCGCCGCCGCGCGCTCACCGCGCCCGTGCGCCTGGCCGCCGCCGACGCCTTGGCGCAGCGACTGCTGGACCTGCCGTTCGCGCCGCAGCACGGCCATGTCGGCGGCTACTGGGCGATGGACGGGGAGATCGCGCTGCACCGCTGGCAACTGTCGCTGCCGGAGGCGGTGCAGTACTGCCTGCCGGTGCTCAGCGGCGACACCCTGCGCTTCGCGCCGTGGCGCCCCGGGCAGCCGCTGCGCGCCAACCGCTATGGCATCCCAGAGCCCGACGTCGACCCGGCCACGACCCTGGCGCCGGCGCAGATGGCGCTGGTGGTGACGCCGCTGGTCGGCTTCGACACCGCCGGCGGCCGCCTGGGCATGGGAGGCGGCTGGTATGATCGCAGCTTCGCTTTCCGCCAGCGGCAGGCCCCGCCGCCCTGGCTGGTCGGGGCCGCCTTCGACGCGCAACAGGTCGCGGCCTTGCCGCTGGCGGCCTGGGACGTGACGCTGGACGCGGTCTGCACCGAATCCCTCACCCTGTCGACCGCGCACGATTCCCCCGCATGACCGCACGCACCCGCTATTGGCTGATGAAGTCCGAACCGGACGCCTTCTCGATCGACGACCTGCAGCGGGTCGGCACCGAACCCTGGAACGGCGTGCGCAACTACCAGGCGCGCAACTTCATGCGCGACGGCATGAAGGTCGGCGACGGCATCCTGTTCTACCACTCCAACTGCAAGGTGCCGGGCATCGTCGGCGTGGCGCGCGTGGCCAGCCAGGCCTATCCCGACGCCACCCAGTTCGACCCGTCCTCCGACTACCACGACCCTAAGGCCACCCAGGAGCAGCCGCGCTGGTACCTGGTGGACGTGGCGTTCGAACGCAAGCTGGCGCGCACCATCGCCCTGGACGAGATCAAGCAGCACGCCGACGCGCTGGGCGAGGGCTTCCCGCTGGTCGCCCGCGGCAACCGCCTGTCGGTGTTCCCGGTCAGTGCCGCGCAGTGGAAGCTGCTGCTTTCGCTCGAGTAGCCGGGATTCGGGATTGGGGATTGGGGATTTACCTCCGTTCCCACCCGTCTGCCGCTTCAACGAATCCCCAATCCCGAATCCCCACTCCCGAGCTCTTCCAATGTCAGAAGCCAAACGCCTTGCCGCCGAGAAAGCCATCGACTACGTCCAGGACGGGATGATCGTCGGCGTCGGCACCGGCTCCACCGTCGCCTACTTCATCGACGCGCTCGGCCGCATCGGCCACCGCATCAAGGGTGCGGTGTCCAGTTCCGAGCAGAGCACCGCGCGCCTGCGCCAGCACGGCATCGAGGTGCTGGAGCTGAACCACACCGGCAACCTGTCGCTGTACGTGGACGGCGCCGACGAGTGCGATCCGAACAAGTGCCTGATCAAGGGCGGCGGCGCCGCGCTGACCCGCGAGAAGATCATCGCCGAGGCCAGCGAGCGCTTCATCTGCATCGTCGACCCGAGCAAACAGGTGCAGACCCTGGGCAAGTTCCCGCTGCCGATCGAGGTGATCCCGATGGCGCGCAGCCTGGTCGCCCGCGAGATCCTGGCGCGCACCGGCGGCCAGCCGGTCTGGCGCGACGGCGTGATCACCGACAACGGCAACGTGGTGCTGGACGTGCACCACCTGTCGATCACCGACCCGGTGGCGCTCGAGCGCGAACTGAACCAGATCCCCGGCGTGGTCTGCGTCGGCCTGTTCGCACGCCGCCCGGCCGACGTGGTGATCGTCGGTGGCGAGCCGCCGCGCGTCCTGTAGGACGCGCGCTGTCGCGCGCGTGGGATTGGGGATTCGCAAAAGCGAGAACCCCGGCTCTGGCGGATCCCCAATCCCGACTCCCCGCTCTTGACGCCACGCGCACCTTGCAACAAGGTGCGCGCTGTCCTCCCTGCCCTGGTCCGCCCATGTCCCTCTTCCGCGCGCTCTGCGTCCTTCTCCTGCTTGCCCTCAGCGGTTGCGCCAGCGCCGGTGGCGACCATTGGGTGGAATTGGGCGGACATCGCTACGACGTGGAACTGGCGCAGAACGATGCGACCCGCGCGCGCGGGCTGATGTTTCGCGACCAGATGGAAACCGACCACGGCATGCTGTTCATCCACGACCGCGAGGAACCGCAGGCGTACTGGATGAAGAACACCAAGATCCCGCTGGACATCCTGTACTTCGACAACCAGCGCAAGCTGGTGGCGCAGCAGCGCGACGTGCCGCCGTGCTCGGCCGGCGACGCCTGCCCGCCCTACCCGAGCAACGCGCCGGCGCGCTACGTGCTCGAACTCAACGCCGGCCAGGCTGAGCAGTTGAAGCTGCAGGACGGCACCGAACTGCGTTTCGGCCCGGGAATTCCGCAGGGCCACTGACCCGTCAACGGTACCGGCGGCGTCGGGAAAAGGCCCCGCGACCACGGCGCTGAACCCGACACCGCTGTCGGGAACGGCCGGACTTGATCGGGCCCGGCTTTGCCGCCAGTCTTGGGCCATGGCCGCCCCATTGACATTGCCGAGCTGGAATACCCTGGCCGCGCTGGATGACGATGCCCTGCCGCTGCTGGCGACCGCCCTGCTGATCGCCCGCGACGAGTATCCGGAGCTGGATGCCGCCCATTACGACACCCTGGCGCAGAGTCACGCCGACCACCTGCGGCACGAGGTGGCGATGATCGAGCAGTGGCCGCTGAAGATGGCGGCGATCAATCGCCACCTGTTCGAAGAACTGGGCTATAGCGGCAACCACGACGAGTATTACGACCCGCGCAACAGCTACATGAACCAGGTGTTCGAGCGACGCCTGGGCAACCCGATCTCGCTGGCGCTGGTGCAGATGGACGTGGCGCGGCGCCTGGACATCCCGCTCGACGGCGTGTCCTTCCCCGGGCATTTCCTGGTGCGCCTGCCGGTGGACGACGGCCTGCTGGTGATGGACCCGTTCAACGGCGGTCGCCCGCTGGCGGTGGAGGAACTGCGCGAGCGCGCGCGGCCGCACATGGGCGGCGAAAGCCCGGACGACCGCGCCCTGCTGCAGATCCTGGACCCGGCGCCGCACCGCGCGATCCTCGCCCGCGTCCTGCGCAACCTGCATGGCCTGTACGCCGAACGCGACGAGTGGGACCGCGCCGCACGCAGCGCCGACCGCGTGCTCAAGCTGATGCCGGACCAGCCCGAAGCCCTGCGCGACCGCGGCATGGCCTACCTGCAGATGGATTACGTCCCCGGCGCACGCCGCGACCTGGGCCGCTATCTGCAACTGAACCCCGAGGCCTCCGACGCCTTGCCGATCCGCGAGCGCCTGGTGGAACTGAGCGCGCGCGCGCAGCGGATGCATTGACGCTGGGAATGGGGAGAGGGGAATCGGGAATGGGAAAAGCGCATGCCCTGAGGCTCAGAGGTTGCTGACCTGATCAAGCCGTCATGGATAACCGACCGAATCGATCATCGAACGTCGGCGGACATGCGGCTCTCCCGAGTATCGGCCTTGCGATCCGACCACCCGGCCTCGCGATGTCTGCCTGCCAGCCCTGAAACTGGCCGCCGCGTGAAGCCTGCAAGGCACGGGAGTCGCTGTCCCACTCCCGATTCCCCATTCTCCAATCCCAGCCGTCAATCCATCTCCACCATCTCGAAATCGTCCTTGGTCACGCCGCAGTCCGGACAGGTCCAGGTGTCGGGCACGTCGTCCCAGCGGGTGCCGGGGGCAATGCCCTCTTCCGGCAGGCCGTCGGCCTCGTTGTAGATGAACCCGCAGACGACGCACATCCAGGTGCGATAGGTGGTGGCGCTGGCGTCGCTCATTGGATAATCGCAGGTCACAGTCGGAACGGCATTGTCCCATCGCCGCCGACGCATCGGAAGGCTTGGCCATGAACGCATCCCCGGCGCCGCGCGGCGTGTACCTGATCACCCCCGACGAGGCCGACGGCGCGCGCCTGCTGGCACGGGTGGCGCCGCTGCTGGACCAGGGCGTGACCTGGCTGCAATACCGCAACAAGCGCGCCGACGCGGCGCAACGGCACGAGCAGGCCGCGGCGCTGCAAACGCTGTGCGCACAGGCCGGCGTGCCGCTGATCGTCAACGACGACGTCGCGCTGGCGCAGGCGGTGGGCGCGGCCGGCGTGCACCTGGGCGAGGACGACGGCGATCTGGCCGCCGCGCGCGCCGCACTCGGGCCGCACGCATTGATCGGCGCCTCCTGTTACGACGATCTGACCCTGGCCCGCAACGCCGCGGCGGCTGGCGCCAGCTATGTCGCCTTCGGCGCCTTCTTCCCCACCCGCAGCAAGGTCACCACGCGCCGCGCCACGCCTGACCTGCTGCGCAATGCGGCAGCGCTGGGCCTGCCGCGCGTGGCGATCGGCGGCCTCACGCCTGACAACGCGCGTCCGCTGGTCGCGGCCGGCGCCGATCTGCTGGCGGTGATCAGCGGCGTGTTCGATGCGCCCGATCCGCGCGCGGCGCTGGCCGCGTACCGGGCGTGTTTCGACTGAGGCGCGAGCGCTTCCCTTCTCCCCTCGGGACCATGGCCCCCTTTTCGGGGAAAGGTGCCCCGAAGGGGCGGATGAGGGTGCGAGCGCAGCCTCGTGCACCCAAACATCGCGAGTCGCTCCGCGCCGTACCCTCACCCCAACCCCTCTCCCGGGGGGAGAGGGGCTAGCCGCTCCCTTCTCCCGCCGGGGGAAGGTGGCCCGAAGGGCCGGATGAGGGTACGAGCGCAGCCTCATGCACCCAATCATCGCGCGTCGCTGCGCGCCCGACCCTCACCCCAACCCCTCTCCCGGGAGAGAGGGGCTTGAAGCAAATCCACGGCGCGGCGCCGACCGCGGCGAATCGACGACATGGCGCACACCGGCGGCAGCCGCGACAATAGACGGCCTCGCTCCGCGCCCGGCCGGTCGGCCCGGCCAGCATCGTCAAGGATTTCCGCTCATGTCCCATTCCCGCTCGCACGCCCTGTTCGCCCAAGCGCAATCGCTGATTCCCGGCGGCGTCAATTCGCCGGTGCGCGCCTTCAAGTCGGTCGGCGGCGAGCCGTTCTTCGTACAGCGCGCCGATGGCCCGTACCTGTACGACGTCGACGGCCACCGCTACATCGACTACGTGGGCTCGTGGGGGCCGATGATCGCCGGGCACAACCATCCGGCGGTGCGCGAAGCGGTGCAGCGCGCGATCGGCGATGGGCTGTCGTTCGGCGCGCCCTGCCCGGCCGAGGTGACGATGGCGCAGACCATCACCCGACTGGTGCCGTCCTGCGAGATGGTGCGCATGGTCAACTCCGGCACCGAGGCCACCCTGTCGGCGGTGCGGCTGGCGCGCGGCGCCACCGGGCGCAACCGCATCGTCAAGTTCGAAGGCTGCTACCACGGCCACGGCGATTCGTTCCTGGTCAAGGCCGGCAGCGGCATGCTGACCCTGGGCGTGCCGACCTCGCCGGGCGTGCCGGCCGGCCTGAGCGAACTTACCGCCACCCTGGCCTACAACGATGCCGAGGGTGCCACCGCGCTGTTCGAGGAGATCGGCCACGAGATCGCCGCGGTCATCATCGAGCCCGTGGTCGGCAACGCCAACTGCATCCCGCCGCGTCCGGGCTATCTGCAGCACCTGCGCGACCTGTGCACGCAGCACGGCGCGCTGCTGATCTTCGACGAGGTGATGACCGGGTTCCGCGTCGCCCTGGGCGGCGCGCAGGCGCACTACGGGGTCACGCCGGACCTGACCACCTTCGGCAAGATCATCGGTGGCGGCATGCCGGTGGGCGCCTATGGCGGGCGCGCCGACCTGATGCGGCAGGTGGCGCCGTCCGGGCCGATCTACCAGGCCGGCACGCTCAGCGGCAATCCGGTGGCGATGGCCGCCGGGCTGGCAATGCTGGAACTGATCCAGGCGCCGGGCTTCCACCAGCGCCTGGACGCGGCCACCGCGCAGCTATGCGCCGGCCTGGAAGCCGCCGCGGCGACGGCCGGCGTGGCGGTCACCACCAACCAGGTCGGGGCGATGTTCGGGCTGTTCTTCACCACCGAGAAGGTGGAGACCTATGCGCAGGCCACTGCCTGCGACACCGCCGCGTTCAACCGCTTCTTCCACGCGATGCTGGAGCGCGGTGTGTTCCTGGCACCGTCGACCTACGAGGCCGGCTTCGTCTCCAGTGCGCACGACCAGGACGTGCTGGAGGCCACCCTGGCCGCGGCGCGCGAGGCGTTCGCGGTGGTCGCCGCCGGCTGAGATGCCGGTGCCACGACCCTGGCATGACGACAACGCGCGGCGCCGATGGCCGGCGCCGCGCCGCTGCGCTGGATCAGCCGAACACGAACTTGCCCTTCATCACCGCCCAGTGTCCCGGGAACGAGCAGAAGAAGGTGTAGTCCCCGCCCTTGCTCAGCTTGGCGGTGGAGAACTTGACCGTGTCCGACTGCCCGGCGCCGATCACCTTGGTGTGGGCGATGATCCGCGGATCGTTCTTGGGCAGGTAGTTGTCGGCCAGGCTGGAACTGGTGCCGGCATTGGCCACCGCCTGGAAATCCGGGGTCTTGGTCAGCACCCAGTTGTGGCCCATCACCGCGGCGGCGAGCTTGCCGCTGTGCTTGATCGTCACCGCCACCTCGGTGCAATCGGCCGCGACCTTGATCTGGGTCTGGTCGTAGGACATCTGGTCGGTGCCGGTGATGGTCACCGCGCAGGTCTTGGCCCAGGCGGCAGGCGCGAACGCGAGGCCGGCAAGGACGAGCAGCAGGGATGGAAGCTTGGTGTTCAAGGCGGGTTCCTCGGCAAGAAAGACAACACTGCGCCACGGCAGGTCGCGCGCGTGGCGGCGTGCCCCGACTGTCCGCCGGCCCGCGATGGCTTGTCAACGACAAGCGATGGCGCATTGCATCATCGGCACGCGCGGCGGCACGCGGCGGCGCCCCCGCAGAGCGGCGTGAGCTTCGCTGCTCCCGCGCCACGCCAGCCGCCACTCACCCAGGCCTCCTCATGTCCGCAATGACCCGCGCGCGGCCGGCGTTGCTGCTGCTCGACTTCGACGGCGTGCTGGCCAACTACACGCGCACCGTGCGCATCGCCGCGCTGGCCGCGCACTGCCGCTGCGAGGCCGCGCAGGTCCGCGAGGTCCTGTTCGGTTCCGGACTGGAGACCGCCTACGACGGCGGCGAACTCGACACCGCCGCCTACCTGCAGCGATTGAGCGCGGGCCTGGGCGCCGTCGTGGACGCGGACGCGTGGATCGCCGCGCGGGTGGCGGCCAGCCGTGCCGACGCCGGTGTGGTCGCGCAGGTGCTGGCACTGGCCGAGCGCGTGGCCATCGGCGTGCTGACCAACAACGGTGCGCTGATGGCGCAGGCGATGCCGCAGATCGTGCCCGCGCTGTTCCCGCTGCTGCACGGGCGCGTGCTGTGCAGCGGCAGCCTGGGCGGGCGCAAGCCGGACGCGGCGGTGTATCGGCACGCGCTGGCGCACTTCGATGTCGCCCCGCGGCAGGCGCTGTTCATCGACGACCTGTTCGTCAACGTGCGCGGCGCCCGCGCGATCGGCATGGCCGCGGAAACCGCCAGCGGCGCGCGCGCCCTGCGCCGCGCGCTGGCGCGGCACGG
>NZ_AQOJ01000103.1:0-8535 GCF_000364685.1 Xanthomonas sp. SHU 166 | reverse complement strand
GAGGCGCTGGCGCAGGCGGCCGCGGCGCTGGCCCCGGCCGGCGCGCTCAACAGCCTGGTGCAGACCACCCTGCGCCTGACCCTGCCCGGCGTGCCCGACCTGTACCAGGGCAGCGAGGGCTGGGATCTGTCGCTGGTGGATCCGGACAACCGCCGCCCGGTGGACTACGCGCTGCGCCAGGCCTGGCTGCGCGATGCCACCGCAGCGGACGCGCTGCTGCAGGACTGGCACAGCGGCCACATCAAGGCCTGGTTGACCGCACAGCTGCTGCAGCTGCGGCGCGCGCATCCGGACCTGTTCGCGCACGGCCGCTACACGCCGCTGCAGGCGCAGGGCCCGCAGGCTCAACACGTGCTCGGCTTCGTGCGCGAACACGAGGGCGCCTCGCTGGTGGTGGCGGTACCGCGGCTGGGCGCGGCCGCGCAGGCGCTGCGGCCGGACGCGCCGCTGCGGGCGCAGTTCGATTGGCGTAACACGGTTCTGACACTGCCGCAGGCACAGTATCGCCCGGTGCTGGCCAGTGCTACCGTCGACGCGACGTCGGCCATTGCGGTGTCGGCGCTGTTCGCCGAGTTCCCGGTGGCCGTGCTGGTCGCCTCCCCCTGATCTCGCAAGAAGCCATGGACGCAGAAACACGCCAACGCCGCATCCGCCAACTCGCACACGAAATCTGGGAAGCCGAAGGGCGACCCGATGGCCACGCCGCCCGCCATTGGGCCATGGCCGAACGCCTGGTGGCCGCGGAAGCGGCCGCCGAAGCCGATGCCGAGGCGCTGCCGCCGTCGCAACCGCGACGCAGCGCCGGCAACGGCAGTACCTCTTCCTAAGGATCCTTCATGCCCGTGCGCAAGCTCACCCGCCGTTCGCGTATCCGCGAGGGCCTGCCGTATCCGCTGGGCGCCACCTGGGACGGCCTGGGGGTGAACTTCGCCCTGTACTCGGCGCACGCCACCAAGGTGGAGCTGTGCCTGTTCGACGATCGCGGCCGCGAGATCGAACGCATCGCCCTGCCCGAGTACACCGACGAGATCTGGCACGGCTACCTGCCCGACGCGCGCCCCGGCCAGCTCTATGGCTACCGCGTGTACGGTCCGTACGCGCCCGACGACGGGCACCGCTTCAATCCCAACAAGCTGCTGCTCGACCCCTACGCCAAGCAACTGGTCGGCGAACTGAAATGGGCGCCGGCCCTGTTCGGCTACACCATCGGCCACAAGGATGCCGACCTCAGCTTTGATCGCCGCGACAGCGCCGCCTACATGCCCAAGTGCGCGGTGATCGATCCGGCCTTCACCTGGGGCAAGGACCAGCGCCCGCAGACGCCGTGGGACAGCACGGTGATCTACGAGACCCACCTGCGCGGCACCACCATGCGCCACCCCTCGGTCCCCGAGGCCTGGCGCGGCACCTTCTCCGGGCTGAAGGTGGACGAGGTGGTCGAGCACATCAAGCGCCTGGGCATGACCGCGGTGGAACTGCTGCCGGTGCACGCTTTCGTTGACGACGAATACCTGCTCAAGCAGGGCCTGCGCAATTACTGGGGCTACAACACCATCGGCTTCTTCGCCCCGCACCCGCGCTACATGGCCACGCGCACGGTGTCCGAGTTCAAGCAGATGGTGGCCCGGCTGCACAGCGCCGGGCTGGAAGTGATCCTTGACGTGGTCTACAACCACACCGCCGAAGGCAACGAACTGGGGCCGACGCTGTCGTTCAAGGGCATCGACAACGCCAGCTACTACCGCCTGGCCGAGGACCGCCGCTTCTACATCAACGACACCGGCACCGGGAACACCTTCGACCTGACCAATGCCGGCGCGCTGCGCATGGTCAACGACTCGCTGCGCTACTGGGTGTCGGAGATGCACGTGGACGGGTTCCGCTTCGACCTGGCCACCATCCTCGGCCGCGAGCACCACGGCTTCGATCCCAAGGGCGGCTTCCTCGACGCCTGCCGCCAGGATCCGCTGCTGAGCCAGGTCAAGCTGATCGCCGAGCCATGGGACGTCGGCCCCGGCGGCTACCAGGTCGGCGGCTTCCCGCCGGGCTGGTCGGAGTGGAACGACAAGTTCCGCGACAACGTGCGCGCGTTCTGGCGCGGCGACGAAGGCCAGCTGGCGGAACTGGCCACGCGCCTGACCGGCTCGGCCGACCTGTTTCACCACCGCGGCCGCCGCCCCACCGCCTCGGTCAACTTCGTCACCGCCCACGACGGCTTCACCCTGCACGACCTGGTCAGCTACGCGCACAAGCACAACGAGGCCAACGGCGAGCACAACCGCGACGGCTCGGACAACAACATCTCCGCCAACTATGGCGTGGAAGGCGAGACCGACGACGAGCAGATCAACGCGCTGCGCCTGCGGCAGATGCGCAACATGCTGGCCACCCTGCTGCTGTCGCAGGGCACGCCGATGCTGCTGGCCGGCGACGAGTTCGGCCGCAGCAAGGGCGGCAACAACAACACCTACTGCCAGGACAACGAACTGACCTGGCTGAACTGGGAAGCCGGCCCGCGCGCGCACCAGCTCAGCGCCTTCGTCTCGCGCCTGACCCACCTGCGCGCGCACTACCCGCTGCTGCACCGCGCGCGCTTCTTCGACGGCGTCTACGACGAGGAACTGGGCATCAAGGACGTGACCTGGCTGGCCCCGGATGGCGAGGAGATGACCGAAGCCTCCTGGCACGACCCGCACGCCCGCGCGCTGATGATGCGCCTGGACGGCCGCGCCCCATCCAGTGGCCTGCGCCAGGCCGCGTCGAACGTGACCCTGCTGATGATCGTCAACGGCGCGGTCGAGGACGTCCCGTTCACCCTGCCGCTGGTCGAAGGCGAACACTGGCGCGTGCTGATCGACACCGCCGAGCGCAACGGCGAACACGGCCTGCCCGGCGGCTCGCAATGGCACGGCATCGGCCGCTCGCTGACCCTGCTGGCGGCCGAGCGCGACGGCAAGTCCAGCGCAGCGCATCACCGCAATGCGGATGCGCCGACGGCGTGAGCCGATGGGAGCGCCCGACGATCTGCCTGGCGCTGCGGGTCGCGGCTTCAGCCGCGACCAGAGCTCGATGGAACTCAGATACCGCCGTGCCGCGCAGCTGCCCACCGCAAGCGGCCGCACCGATAACGCCTCCGGCAGCCACTGAGGGGGGTCACTGGCGCCCAACCCGCTCCACATACGGCCGCGCCTGCAGGATCACCACCTCGTCGCCGACCACCGCCCATTCGATGTCCTGATCGCCGCCGCCCAGCGCCTGCTTGGTCATCGCGCCGACCTTGGCCAGTCGCGCGATGAGCGCGTCGGTCAGTACCTGGCGGGTGCCGACGATCGGCACCTCGCGGACGCCGCCGGCGGCGTTGGCCACGAGCTGGGTGTCCTCGGCCGAGCGGCTCAGCACCTGCACCGCCTTGGACCAGCTCGAATACATCACCTGTTCGGCCTGACGCTTGCCCTCGACCACGCGGATGCCCAGGCCGCGCTTGGCCGAAATGTAGGTGACGTGGCGGCGCGCGGCATCGAACGGATCGCGGGTGATCATCACCCCGGAGCTGTCCGAGGGCGCGGCCAGCTGCACCAGCACCGCCATGGCTACCGCGTCCTGCGGCAGGCCGGCGGCGGCGCGCGCTTCGTAGGCCTCGAAGTTGTACACCGACGCCCACACCGTCTGCACCGCCTTGGCCAAGGCGTCGGCACGGGTGACGTTGGGCACGGTGGTGTACAGGCCGGCGCCGCTGAAGCCGGGCAGATCCTCGGAGTTGGACGAGCTGCGCACGAACACGCCGGCGCCGTGCAGTTGCCCCTGCCACTGCGTCTCCAGCGCGCGCACGAAGGCGGGATCGGGCGCGGCGTCGGCGATCTCGGCACGCAGGGTCGCCAGCGCGGCGCGACGCACGTCGGCGTCGGTGGCGAAGCCGGGGCTTCGCTGCAGATCGCGCAGGCGCTGGTCGACCTGCAGGCGCTGCAGCGTCGCCTGGTAGAACGCGAACGGAATGCAGAAGCCGTCCGGCACGCGTGCGGCCGGCGGCAACACCGCCTTCAACGTGCCGAGATTGGCCGCCTTGGTCCCGCAGGCGCGGCTGTCGCGGGCGCGCAGCGCCGCCAGCGGCTGGAGCGCGGTCACGCTCAGGTCCGGACGCGGCAGCGCGCGTGACGCCGCGCGCGGGGCAGTGGACGACATGGCTGCTGGCGGGCCTGCAAGCGGCGTCACCCGGTAGTCGTTGTGGGTGACATCCAGTTGCACCCAGCGCCCGTCGTACTGGCGCAACGCCGCCTGCGCATCGCGCACGTACACGTTGGGAATGCCCCAGCCCTTGGCCAGCAGGTTGACGTGCGACAGCAACGTGGACGGGCGCTGCGTGACCAGGCCGGCGACCGGCGCCAACGCGATCGGCACCTCGTCCAGCACCGGGATGTCGCGCGGCGACAGCGTACGGAACTGCGCCTCCGAGCGCACGATGCGCAGCCGTCCCTGGGCATGGCCGGTGTTCAACGGCAGGAAGCGCTGCTCGCGCAGCAGCGCCTCCTGGGTGACGAAGGCCAGCCCGGCGGACTTGGCCACCTGTTCGTGCAGCGTGGAGTTGGTCTTGAACCGCAGCGTGTCGAAGAACGACGCGCGCAGGGCGGCATCGGTCTGCTGCAACAAGGGTGCAGTAAGGACGTCGCCCTCCCAGAACTCGTAGGTGTAGCCCGGCAGATCCTGCTGCCAGCTCAGGGTGCCGAACAGGAAGCGGCGCTGCGGATCGCGGTACTGCGCCTTCAGCGCTGCCTTGCCCATGCCCGGCGCCAGGCGCTGGCGCACGAACTGTTCGTGCAGCGCGAAGCGCGGGGTGTTGAGGTAGTAGACGCGCCCACCCTGCTGCCGGTCGATCACGAACAGCAGATGCGGCAGCTCCAGCGCGGTGCCGGCGTTGTAGACCCGCGCGAGCTGAAGGAACTGCGCGCGGCTGTCCAGGCGCGGCAGGGAATCGGGCCCCGTCGCCGGCTGCACGGTGGCGTTGCTGCCCGGGCGTTGCTCGTAGGCCGACGGCTTGCGCGCGGTCTGCGCCAGCGTGGGTGCCACCTGCCACAGCAGCGCGAAAAGGACACACCACGCCGACACGCGTGGCCACGAAAGGGACGGACGGGCTCGATCCATGATGCCGGTTCGGGAGGGCGACGAGCGCGGATCATACGCCAGCGCCTGCGCGTTGGCTGCGCGGCCAGGCGCTACCGGGCATGGTCCGGTGTTTGCTGCCATGGCGACCGTTGGGATGGCGGGGGAATGGCATCCGCCTGCGGACAGCTCCACCCGACCGACCTTTCGGTATCGTTGACCGCAGAACGCTGCGCAGTCGCGTGCGGCCCCGCCAATGCCTGCCGCGACCTGACGCATTTCGCCCCAGCAAGGAGTTCGCATGCCGCTGTATCCCCTGTTCGCCGACCTGGCCGGACGCCGCGTGCTGGTGGTGGGCGGCGGCGAGGTGGCGATGCGCAAGATCGAGGCGCTGCTGCACGCCGGCGCCGACGTGCTGGTGTACGCGCACGCGCTCAACCCCACCGTGGCGCAGTGGCTGACGCAGGGCCGGCTGCAGCGCGCCGACGGCGCCTTCGACCCGCAGTGGCTGGACGATGCCTGGCTGGTGGTGGCCGCCACCGACGACGACGCGTTCAACCGGCAACTGGCCGAACAGGCCGGAGCGCGGCGCAAGTGGGTCAACGTGGTCGACGACGCCGCGCTGTCGACGTTCCAGGTGCCGGCGATCATCGATCGCGACCCGCTGTTGATCGCGATCTCCTCCAGCGGTGCGGCGCCGATGCTGGCGCGGCGCCTGCGCGAGCGCTGGGAAACCGAACTGGACCATTCCTACGCCGAACTGGCGCAACTGTTCGCGCGCCACCGCGCCGCCATCCGCGCGCGCCTGCCGGACCTGCCGCAGCGCCGCCGCTGGTTCGAACATGTACTGGAGGGACCGGTGCAGACCCTGCTGCAGAGCGGCCAGCGCGATGCCGCCGAACAGGCCTTCGCCGAGAGCCTGCAGCACAGCGACGCGGTGCCGCGGCAGGGCAGCGTGTGGCTGGTCGGCACCGGCAATGGCGACCCCGGCGCGCTGACGCTGAAGGCGCTGCGTGCGCTCAACCAGGCCGACCTGCTGCTGGTCGGTGCGCAAGTGAGCGCTGCAGTGCTGAGCCTGGCGCGCCGCGATGCCAGCCGCCAGCCGCTGCCGGACGATCCGGCCGCGCATCTGGCGCTGCTGATCGAACGGGCGCAGGCCGGACAGCGCGTGGTCAGCCTGCTGCCGGGCGATGCGTTCCGACAGCCGCCGCACGCGGCGCTGGCAGCGCACTTGGTCGCAGCAGGAATCGCCTACGAGGTGGTGCCCGGAGTGGCGCCGGGCTGACGCCTACGCCGGCAGCGGCGGCACCGGTTCCTCGTCCGAACGCCCGCGCTTCGCCGTCACCAGGTGCTTGCGCATCCCCACCCACAACGCCAGCGACAGCAGCGAGATGCCGCCCAACAGCAGGAACGCAGCGCGATAGCCGAACCCCTGTGCGATCCAGCCGCCCAGTGCGGGACTCAGCGCCGCGCCGACGCCCTGCATCGTCATCACCGCGCCCTGCCCCACGTTGACCCGGCCGGTGCCCTGCAGCAGGTGCGCCACCAGCGCCGGCACCGCCACGCTCTGCAGGCCGGCGCCGACGCCGTCGAGGATCTGCACCGGGAACACGCCCCAGGTGTGGATGACGCTGGCGGCGATCAGCCCGCGCAACGGCAGCGCCAGGAAGGTCAGCAGCAGCACCCACCAGTGTCCGCGCACGCGGATCAGGCGCATCGCCAGCAGCGAGGCGAGCACCATCGTGGACTGGGCGACGATGATGGTGGTGGCGGTCAGCGCGTTCGGGTCGCCCTGATGCGCGGCCACCACGGCCATGCCGTACAGCGGCAGCATCGCCGCATTGCCGAGGTGGAACAGCGCCAGCGCCGCGGCCAGGACCAGCAAGGGCTTGCAGGTCAGCAGTACCGACCAGCCGCTGACGTGGGCGCCGTTGTCGTCCTCGTCCTCGGCCTCGGCCATACCGCGCGCCGCACGGTGATCGATCGCGTCGCGCGGAATCATCAACACCGAGATGATCGCCAGCACGCCGAAGCAGCCGGTCAGCACGAACACCGCGCCGAAACCGAATTTCCAACCGAGCAAGCCCGCCAGCGCCGCGGCCACCACGTTGCCGGCATGGCTGCCGACCTGGTTGCGCGCGATCTGGTGATCGAAGCCGGCCTGGCGCACCAGGCCCAAAGTGATGCCGGACAGCGCCGGCCCCAGCGCGGCGGCGGCGAGCGCGGTCATCACCTGCGCGGCGATGACGCCGGGCAGGGTCGGCGACCACCACAGCAGCGCCGAGGCCAACAGAATCATGCTGCAGCCGACCACCACGATGCTGCGCTTGCGCTTGGTCGCATCGACCAGCGCGCCGCCCGGCGTGGTGGCGAGCATGCCGACGATGCCGCCGGCGGTCATCACCGAGCCGATCGCGCCGAGCGACCAGCCCTTGGATTGCAGGAACACGCTCAGGAACGGGCCGAGCCCGTCCTGCACGTCGGCCATGGTGAAGTTGAGCGCTTCCAGCGCGCGCGTGCCGCGCGGGCGCTTGCCAGTGCCGCTCATGCGCGCACCGCCGGCGACGCGAGCGGCGACAAGGACAGGAGAACGTGGTGCTGCGCAGGCGCGACGGGCGGCATGACGGTGTCCTGGATGAGCGCGGGAAACACAGGCGCGGCGGTGGCCAGGGGCACACCGCCGCGACGACTCGTGACTCAGTGGGGCTTGGGCTTGGGCTTCGGTTTCGGCTTGGGCCCGTCCTTCGGCGCAGCATCATCCGCATGCGCGTGCAACGGCTTGTGATGAGGCTTGGGCGGCTTCGGCTTCAGCGGCTGCAGCGTCGCGTCGCTGGCGCCCAGCGCCTGCGCATGCAGCACCTGGCCATGCGCGGACTCCAGCAATTCGCCCTGCGCCGTCAGCGACTTGCCGGCGGCGAGCCAGCGCGCCGATTCCGGCACCGCGTGCGGCGGGAAGCGCACGATCAGCCCGTCCTCCAGCAGCGCGCCATGCACCTGCCCGTGCGGGCCGTGCAGCAGCCTTGCGATGGTGCCGGCGTGACGCACCGCGTCCTGCGCAGGCTTGGGCTTGGCCGGCGGCTTGGGCTTGGGTGTGTGCGGACCGGCATGCGGACCTTCATCGACGATGCGCGCGGACCCATCCGGGTCCACCGCCAACGCCACCAGCACATCGGCGCCGCGCGGCTTGAGTCCGCGCACGCCGAGGCCGGCGCCCGGACGCAGCGCCTGCAGCAGTTGCGCCGACAGGTGCGGCGGGGTGTGCACTTCGGTGCCGTCGTCGAACAGCAGGCCGTCGACGTCGGCCTTGGGGTTGAGCAGGAAGCGTGCGAGCGTGCCACGGGTTTCCGGCAGGGAATCGGGATCGACCCAATGCATTGCATTCTCCAGACGAACAAGGGATGCCGGCGGGGGCCGGCAGCGCCCGCCGCGAACGGCGGGCGC
>NZ_AQOJ01000102.1:0-2648 GCF_000364685.1 Xanthomonas sp. SHU 166 | reverse complement strand
CGGGCCGGAGGAACCGGCCACCCGGGCATTTTCGCCGATCCGGGGCCCGCGATCCACGCGCCGTGCGATCGCCGTGCCCGGCCTCCGCCCGGAGGCGGGGCGGGGCGGGACCGCTCAGCGCGCCGGTGCGGTCGCGAACTCGCCGCGCTGCAGCTTGGCCACGTCGTTGCCTTGCGCATCCCTGGCCTGCAGGTCGGCGCCCTTGGCGGCGAGCTCCTTCAGCACCTCGGTGCGCTGGAACAGCGCCGCATACATGGCCGCGGTCTGACCGGCGTTGTTGCGCTGGTCCGGCGCACAATCTGCCCGCATCAGCCGCTTGGCGATGCTCAGCTCGCCCTTGAAGATCGCGCCCATCAGCGCGGTGTTGCCGCGCTTGTCCTGCGCGCAGGGGTCGGCCCCGGCGCGCAGCAACTGCTCCACCGCCGCCTGCTGGCCATGGTAGGCGGCGAGGATCAGCGCGGTGTAGCCCTTGTCGTCGCGCGTATCGAGGTCGTAATGGGCGCGGATGAACTCGGCCAGCATGTCCTGGCGGCCCTGCCGCGCGGCATCGAAGAAATAGCTGCGCAATTGCGCCTGCACCGCGGCCGGATCGGGCGCCGCCGGCGCGGCCGGTGCAGCGACCGCCGTGGCGCTGACCGCGAGGCCAAGAAGGAAGAAGACAACACGACGCATGGGGAGTCTCCGCAAGAAAGTGCGCGGCGCGGCGATGCCGCCGCCGGGCCGCGCGTGGGACGGATCAATCCTGCAGCTGCGCAGCCAATTGCTTGACCCGCGCCAGGTCGCCCTTGGCCACCCGCGCCACACCGCTGCCGTAGGCCGGGTCGGCCTTGTACAGGAACGACAGCATGAGGTGCTTGCTCTCGTCGTCGGTGCCGGCCAGCGATTCGCCGAAGCTCTGGATCAGGTCCTGCTGCTCCTTCTTGCTGTAGCTGCGGAACAGTTCGCCGGCCTGCTTGAAGTTCTGCTCGCGGGTGACCCTGGCCTGCTGGGTGGTGCCGGACAGCGGCAACTGGCTGTAGCGCGCGTTCGGATCCTGCGGCCGCGGGCTGAGTCGGCTCGGCTCGTAGTTCACGCCGCTGCTGGTGCTGCCGGCATTCATCGCGCCGTCCTGGTTGCCGTTGTTGACCGCCAAGCGCGGCCGGTTCACCGGCAGGCTCAGGCCATTGGTGCCGACGCGGTACAGCTGCGTGTCGGCGTAGGAGAAGATCCGCCCCTGCAGCAGGCGGTCTTCCGACGGCTCGATGCCCGGCACCAGATTGGCCGGCGCCATCGCCACCTGCTCGGTCTCCTGGAAGAAGTTGTCCACGTTCCTGTTCAGCACCATCTGCCCGATCTTGCGCTCGGGCACGCCCGGCCAGATCTTGGTGGCATCCAGCGGATCGAAGTCGAACTTGGCCAGGTCCTCGGGCGCGAGCACCTGGATGTACAGGTCCCACTTCGGATAGTCGCCGCGCTTGATCGCGCCGACCAGGTCGTTGGTCAGGTGGCTGTAGTCCTTGCCCTGCACCGCCACCACCTGCTGCGGATCCAGGTTCTTGAGGCCCTGCAGGCTCTTCCAGTGGAACTTGACGTAGTGCACCTGGCCCTGCGCGTTGACCAGCTTGTAGGCATGCACGCCGTTGCCGTCCATGAAGCGGTAGCCGGCCGGCGTGCCTTCGTTGGAGTACAGCAGGGTCAGGGTGCGGGTCGCCTCGGGCACGTGCGAGAAGAAGTCGAAGCGGCGCGCATCGTCGTCGAGGTTGGTGCGCGGGTCCGGCTTGAACGCATGCACCATGTCCGGGAACTTGATCGCATCGCGGATGAAGAAGGTCGGGAAGTTGTTGCCCACCAGGTCCCAGTTGCCTTCGCTGGTGTAGAACTTGGTGGCGAAGCCATGCGGATCGCGCAGCGTCTCCGGCGAATGGTTGCCGTGCACCACCGAGGAGAAGCGCACGAACACCGACGTGGTCGTACCCGGCGCGAACACCTTGGCCTTGCTCAGCTCGGAGATATCGGCGGTGGCGGTGAACTCGCCATGCACGCCGGTGCCGCGCGCGTGCACCACGCGCTCGGGGATGCGCTCGCGGTCGAAACGCTGCAGCTTCTGGATCAGTTGCACGTCCTGCAGCAGCGTCGGGCCGTTGGGCCCGGCGGTCTGCGAGTTCTGGTTGTCGCCCACCGGCGCACCGTTGTCGCGGGTGAGCGTGGACTGCGCGGCGCTGGCCGACAGGATCAGGGAAGGCGACAACAGGACAAGCAACAACAGGGATCCAGGGCGCATGGCGTCGGCTCGTGTGAAGGGAGCTGCAGCATGGCGGGAGTGCGACGCGCAGAACATTCGTTCCTTGCGATCGGTGCCATCGACGCGGCCAATCGCGTCCGCGCACTGTGATCGCGACCATTGGTAGAGCGCGCAATCCGTTGCAGCTGCAGCGTCGTCGCTGCGTCACTCGACGACGATGCAGCCGCAGATCGACCGCAAAATGTAGACGCGCGCGCGTGCCAGCGGCAGCGGCGATGCCTGGCGACGCGGCCGCAAGCGCACCGCGGCGCGATGCACCGCGCGTAGCGCCGCGACGGCGGACGCTAGCGCTTGGCGCTCAGCGCGCGGCTGCGATCGGCGAACAGGGCCTGATCGGCTTGGCTGTAGGCGGCGCGCTGCACGGCCG
>NZ_AQOJ01000101.1:0-9571 GCF_000364685.1 Xanthomonas sp. SHU 166 | reverse complement strand
CGGCTGCGCAGTGCGATCGGCAGCCACGGCACCGCCGCCCTCAGCGCGCAGGCGCTGGGCCAGCAGGGCGACGTCCACTACAACCTGGCGGCCACCCATTTCAGCACCGACGGCTACCGCGACCATAGCCACGCCCAGCGCACCACCTTCAACGCCAAGATCGGCATCGACCTGGCGCCCGGGCGGCGCCTGGACCTGCTGCTCAACGCGCTGGAGGCGCCCGATGCGCAGGATCCGCTGGGCCTGAGCCGCGCCCAGGTCGCCGCCGACCCGCGCCAGGCCACCGCCGCCGCCGGCCAGTTCGACACCCGCAAGTCCACCCGCCAGGTGCAGGCCGGCGCGATCTTCACCCAGCAGGTGGACCAGCAGACCTGGCGGCTGATGGGCTACGCCGGGCGCCGCGACGTCACCCAATACCTCTCGGTCCCGGTGGGCGCGCAGAGCAACCCGCTCAATGCCGGCGGCGTGATCGACCTGGACGGCGACTACGGCGGCCTCGACGCGCGCTGGGCCTGGCAGGGCGAACTGGGCGGCCGCCCGTTCCAGTTCACCGTCGGCGCCAATGCCGACCGCCAGCAACAGCACCGCACCGGCTACGAGAACTTCGTCGGCAGCACGCTCGGGGTGAAGGGCCGGCTGCGCCGCGACCAGCAGGACCGGGTGGAGAACGTGGACCAGTTCGCCCAGGCCTGGTGGCAGTTCGCCGAGCGCTGGTCGCTGCTGGCCGGGCTGCGCCACAGCCAGGTGCGTTTCCGCTCGAACGATGCCTACATCGTCGGCCGCAATCCCGACGACAGCGGCCGCACCGACTATGCCGCGACCACGCCGGTGGCCGGGCTGGTGTTCCGCGTCACCGACGACCTGCGGCTCTACGCCTCGGCCGGGCGCGGGTTCGAGACCCCGACCTTCAACGAGCTGGGCTACCGCCGCGACGGCGGCGCCGGTCTGGCGCTGGACCTGGCCGCCGCGCGCAGCCAGAACCTGGAACTGGGCGCGAAGTGGCGCAACGCCGCCGGCGCCCGTTGGGACGCGGCGCTGTTCCGCGCCACCACCGAGGACGAGCTGGCGGTGGCCAGCAACACCAACGGCCGCAGCACCTACCGCAACATCGGCCGCACCCGCCGCCAGGGCGCCGAGACCAGCCTGACCCTGCCGCTCGGCGCCAGCGCGCAACTGCAGGTGGCCTACACCTGGCTGCAGGCGACGGTGCGCCAGGCCTACCTGACCTGCGCCAGCAGCGGCTGCGCGAGGCCGACCGCGGTGGTGGCCGCCGGCACGCGCCTGCCCGGCGTGCCGCAGCAGCAACTGTTCGCGCGCTGGCAGTGGCAGCCGCGCGCCTGGCAATTCGCGGTGGAGGGCGTGGCCGCCGGCGACACCGTGGTCAACGACCTGGCCAGCGAGGCCGCGCCCGGCTACGCCCTGCTCAACCTGGAAGCGGCGCGGCGCTGGACCACCGCGCACGGCACCCTGCGCACCTTCGCGCGCATCGACAACGCGTTCGATCGCCGCTACATCGGCTCGGTCATCGTCAACGACGGCAACGGCCGTTACTACGAGCCGGGCCCCGACCGCAGCTACACGGTCGGCTTGCAGTGGGACTTGCCGCACTAGCGGCGAACGCCTGCCGGTCTGGCGAGGCTTTCGCTCGCGGCTGCGTGGCGAGGCGGCTGCGCATCCGCTTGGTTCTGGCGACCATTCGGCGATGGCCTGCCGCAGCTGTACGCCGACGACGGTCGATGCGTCCATCAGCATCTGCACCTGTCGAACGACGGCAAGTGCGAGGCGCAGCTGCAGCGCGAGGCGAACGCGATAGCGGCACTGCGGAAGAAGGCGCCTGGCAGCCGCGTATGAATCATCGGAGGCGATGCCGCGCCTGGCTTGAGCGAACGCCAGGTGCCGCGCGTCTACATGCTGCGCCGCGCATGCAAGTCGTCTACCAAACGCGCTGCACCTGTCTACGCGAACCGGCGGCGGACGCTGGCGGCGTTCTTCGCGGCGGCGCTAGCGTAATGCCACCCCCGCATACCGCCACGCCTCTCCAGGAGACGCACCATGAGCACATCCGACGACAGCCGCGACAACGCCGGCACCAAGAGCAAACCCGCGTTGGCCGAAGGCGTCAGCGCCACGCCGTACCAAGGCACCTTCACGGTGGTCAATTGCACCGGCCAGACGATCAACAACGTCAGCGTCAAGCACACCTGCGGCAACTACATGGATCCGGCCGCTTCGGCGTCGCTGCCGCCGGGCGGCACGATCGCCTCCGTGCCGCTGCGGGCGCAGACCGGCTCCAACGACTACTGGAACCTGTCGTTCCAGATGAGCGACGGCAGCTCGCGTAGCCGCAACAGCAAGCAATGCAACTACGTGCAGAGCGATGCGCCGGGGACCTGCATCATCGCGCTGTACGCCAGCAGCTTCAGTGTGCTGACGCCGGTCAGCTCACCGTGCATGAACAACAGCTACGACTGAGCGATCGCATGCCCGGCCGCTGCTGTCGCGACGTCGGCAGCGGCAGGGCATTGCCCGCGGTGGCGAGCGTGCGCCTCGCCACGCAGCGTGCGGGCGCGGCGACATCGCGACCGCCGTCCGCGTCAACTGCGCATGATCGATACCCCGCCGTCGACCAGCATCGCGCTGCCGGTCACGAACGCGGCTTCGTCCGAGGCCAGGAACAGCGCGGCCCGTGCCAGTTCGTCCGGCTGCGCCAGGCGTTTGAGCGCATGCAGCTGCGCGACCTGCGCCAGCGCTTCCGGCGTGCCGTTCATCGCCTCCGCCATCGGCGTGTGCGTGCCGCCCGGCAGCAAGGCGTTGACCCGGATCGCCTGCGGCCCGAATTCCGCTGCCAGCGCCTGGGTCAGGCCGATCAGGCCGGCCTTGCTGGCGGCATAGGCGGCGGTGCACGGGAAGCCGACGGTGTGGCCGACGAAGGTCGAGGTGAAGATCAACGACCCGCCGCCGCGTGCCAGCATCGCCGGAATCTGATGCTTGGCGCCGAAGAATGCGCCGCTGAGATTGGTATCGAGCGCGTCGCGCCAGGCCTGCGCCTGCAGCTGCGTGGTCGGCACCAGCGTGCCCAGGGTGCCGGCGTTGTTGAAGCCGATGTCCAGCCCGCCGAAGCGCGTGTTCGCCAGCGCCACCAACGCCTGCGCATAGGCCTCCTCGCGGACGTCGCCGGCCAGCCACGCGGCCTGGCCGCCGGCGTCCTCGATCTGCGCAGCGAGCGTCTGCAGCAGTGCACCGCGGCGCGCGCCCAGCACCACGCAGGCGCCTTCGCGCGCGAACAGGTGCGCCGCGGCGTGGCCGATGCCGGAACTGGCGCCGGTGATGAGCGCGATCTTGCCGTGCAAGCGTTGCATGTGAAGCTCCATGGTTGCGAAGGAGCCTGGAGCATCGCCGGCATCACCGCGCGCTGCTCGCCGTGTTCGGACGCGGCAGTCGTGGGCGATGTGTTCCGTCAGAAAGAGGTCATGGATGCGAGAGCGGTTTCCAACCGATGAGGGGTCTGTGGGAGGGCTGTCGCGGCGAAAGGGCGCTCCAGTCGCGCGCGTTGCTGCGGTTCGGTGGAAACCGCGCTGCGCTGTAGGAGCAGCGTCAGCCGCGACTGACATGACCGATAACGCCGTGTCGCGGCTGCAGCCGCTCCTACGGGACGTGCGACGTCGACGACCGCGTAAGGCGCAGCCGGCGATATGCCGCCTCAGTGCGTCCCCAACTGCAGCCGTCGGTACAGCGTGCTGCGGCTGATGCCGAGCCGGCGTGCGGCCTGCGAGACGTTGCCGTTGCAGGCATCCAGGGCCTGGCGCATGGCGCCGAGCGCGAGACTGTCGAGGTCGGCATCGGGCAACGGCATCGCGGTGCCGTCGTTGCTGCCCTGCTCTCCCGCGCGCACGCCGGGCAGATAGGCCGGCAAGGCATCGGCATCGACCAGCGCATCCGCTTCGCTCAACGCCACCAGGGTGCGCAGGCACGCCACCAGCTGGCGCAGATTGCCCGGCCACGCGTAGGCGCTCAGCGTCGCCAGGGCCGCCTCGGTCAGGCGCCTGCCCTGGCCAAGCCGTGTCCACAGCTCGGCGACGAGCGCGCGTCGGTCCGGATGCGCACGCAGTGCCGGAATCTGCACGCAGTGGTGGGCGATGCGGTAGTACAGATCGGGCCGGAAGCGCTGCTCGGCCATCGCCGCGTCCAGATCGCGGTGGGTGGCGCAGACCAGGGCGAAATCCAGCTTCACCGGCTTGCCGCCGCCCAGCGGCAGCAGTTCGCGTTCCTGCAGCACGCGCAGCAGCCGCGGCTGCAAGGCCAGCGGCATGTCGCCGATCTCGTCCAGGAACAGCACGCCGCCGTCGGCCTGGCGCAGCAGGCCCGGGTTGCCGTGCTTGCGCGCGCCGGTGAAGGCGCCATCCTCGTAGCCGAACAGTTCCGCTTCGATCAGCCCCTCGGGCAGCGCCGCGCAGTTGACCGCCACGAACGGGCGCCCGGCGCGGGCGCTGCGCCGGTGCAAT
This sequence comes from Xanthomonas sp. SHU 166, assembly GCF_000364685.1. Classification (NCBI taxonomy): domain Bacteria; kingdom Pseudomonadati; phylum Pseudomonadota; class Gammaproteobacteria; order Lysobacterales; family Lysobacteraceae; genus Xanthomonas; species Xanthomonas sp. SHU 166. Next base: position 5,069 of record NZ_AQOJ01000101.1, on the reverse strand, counting down.
TCGCGCGCGAACACTTCCTTGCCGGTGCCAGTCTCGCCCTGCACCAGCACCGGCAGTTGCGCATCGAGCACGCGCCGCGCGCGTTCCAGCGCCAGTTCCTGCGCCGCGTCGAACAGCGGCGCGTCGGACGCCGCCGCCGCCGAAGGCCGCGACGCCACGGTCACGGTGATCGGCGCCTGCTGCGGGCGTCGCCGCGGACGATCGTCGGCCGGGCTGTCGATGCGTCCGTGCAGCGCCCGCCCCTGCAGGTCGAACACGCTGCCCTGCTGGCGCAGCCGCGACAGCGGCTCTTCGAACAGCGCTTCGTAGGGCGCACGGCCGAGTTCGTGGCGCTCCAGGCCGAACAGCCGCAACCCGGCCTGGTTGGCGGCCACCAGGCGGCCGTTGCGGAACGCCAGCAGCGCTTCGCGCGCCGTGCCGAGCAGCGCCGGGTCGTGGTGCACGCGCAGCAGTTCGCAGCCGGGGATGCCGTCGTCGAAATAGCGGTGTTCGATGTTGGCCACCGCCATCCGCGCCAGTGCCAGCGCATGCATGTGCTGCACGCTGGCGTCGCCGGAGATGTCGAGCACGCCGGCCAGGGCGCCGTACGGATCGAAGATCGGCACCGCCGCGCAACTGAGGATCTGGTGCGGGGCGAAGTAGTGTTCGCCACCGCGCACTTCCACCGAACGGCTTTCGACGATGGCGGTGCCGATCGCGTTGGTGCCGACCTGGGGTTCGCTCCAGCATGCGCCGGGCATCAGCGCCACCCTGCCCGCCTTGTCGAGGAAGCGCGGGCTGCCTTCGGCGTCGAGGATCCAGCCGGCCTCGTCGGTGAGCAGCACGATGCTGCCGGTGGCCGCGGCGTCGCCGGCCAGGCCTTCCAGTTCGGCGCGGGCCAGCCGCCACAGCCGCTCGTGCGCCTCGCGCAGGGCGCGTAGGCGCGAGGCTTCCAGCGGTTCGATCGCAGGCTTCGCGTCAGCGGCCAGGCCCAGGCGCTGGCAGCGCTGCCACGACTGCAGGATGGTGTCGGGCACCTGCCCGACCGGCGCGCCGCCGCGTTCGAAGAAGGCCCGGCGGGCCTGGCCGAGTTGGTGTTGCGAGGGATGCTGCGCCATGTCCGGCTCCGCTGTCGCAGATTGCGACACCTGGTGATACGGGTGTTCCGATAAACAGCACATCCGCCGACGCAGCGCAATCGACAGACGTGACGCGACGCAGCAAAACCGCAGGGGGTGCGTCGGTGTGTCGTGGTGCGACCGCGTGACGCGGCGCAGCACGCAAAACCTGGCATCGGACTTGCGCACATGCCGCTACCGGACGGCCCCGCCCGTCCTTTCCGACCGCCGAAGGAGAACACCATGAATGCCGTCAGCACCGCCAAGCCGCATGCCACCGATCCACAGTCCATCTTCAAGTCGCGCTACGGCAACTTCATCGGCGGCAAGTGGGTGGAGCCGAAGAGCGGGCAGTACTTCGACAACAGCACGCCGATCACCGGCAAGGTGTTCACTTCGGTGGCGCGCTCCAACGCCGAGGACATCGAGGCGGCGCTGGACGCCGCGCACGGCGCCAAGGACGCCTGGGGCAAGAGCTCCAGCACCGAGCGCAGCAACGTGCTGTTGAAGATCGCCGACCGCATCGAGCAGAACCTGGAGCTGCTGGCCTATGCCGAGACCTGGGACAACGGCAAGCCGGTGCGCGAGACGCTCAACGCCGACGTGCCGCTGTGCGTGGACCACTTCCGCTACTTCGCCGGCGCGGTGCGCGCGCAGGAAGGCGGCATCTCCGAGATCGACCACGACACCATCGCCTATCACTTCCACGAACCGCTCGGCGTGGTCGGGCAGATCATCCCGTGGAACTTCCCGCTGCTGATGGCGTGCTGGAAGCTGGCGCCGGCGCTGGCCGCCGGCAACTGCGTGGTGATGAAGCCGGCCGAGCAGACCCCGGCCTCGATCCTGGTGCTGATGGAGGTGATCGGCGACCTGCTGCCGCCGGGCGTGCTCAACGTGGTCAACGGCTTCGGCCTGGAAGCGGGCAAGCCGCTGGCCAGCAACCCGCGCATCGCCAAGATCGCCTTCACCGGCGAGACCACCACCGGCCGGCTGATCATGCAGTACGCCAGCCAGAACCTGATTCCGGTGACGCTGGAGCTGGGCGGCAAGTCGCCCAACATCTTCTTCGCCGACGTGATGGCCGAGGATGACGACTTCCTCGACAAAGCGGTGGAAGGCTTCGTGCTGTTCGCCTTCAACCAGGGCGAAGTCTGCACCTGTCCGTCGCGCGCGCTGATCCAGGAGTCGATCTACGAGCGCTTCATGGAGAAGGTGCTCAAGCGCGTGGCGGCGATCAAGCAGGGCAATCCGCTCGATCCCAATACCATGGTCGGCGCGCAGGCCTCCAGCGAGCAGTTGGAGAAGATCCTGTCCTACATCGACATCGGCAAGCAGGAAGGCGCCGAGGTGCTGATCGGCGGCGAACGCAACGCGCTGGATGGCGAGCTGGCCGGCGGCTTCTACGTCATGCCGACGGTGTTCAAGGGGCATAACAAGATGCGCGTGTTCCAGGAGGAGATCTTCGGCCCGGTGGTGTCGGTGACCACCTTCAAGGACGAGGCGGACGCGCTGGCAATCGCCAACGACACGCTGTACGGCCTGGGTGCCGGCGTGTGGAGCCGCGATGCCGCGCGGCTGTACCGCATGGGCCGGGCGATCCAGGCCGGGCGGGTGTGGACCAACTGCTACCACGCCTATCCGGCGCATGCCGCGTTCGGCGGCTACAAGCAGTCGGGCATCGGCCGCGAGAACCACAAGATGATGCTCGACCACTACCAGCAGACCAAGAACCTGCTGGTCAGCTACTCACCGAAGGCGCTGGGCTTCTTCTGACCCGCCGGGCAGGGCGGCGGCACGCGCACAGGCGTGTCGTCGCCTTGCCGCCAACTGATCTGGATCAAGGCAATCCGTCGCCGGTCGCGCGATGGTGACATCACCCGTTTTTCTCAGGAGCGTTGCAATGGACAAGACGATGAAAGCCGCCGTGGTGCGTGAGTTCGGCAAGCCATTGGTGATCGAGGAAGTGACGGTGCCGCGGCCGCAGGCCGGCGACATCCTGGTCAAGATCGAAGCCTGCGGCGTGTGCCATACCGACCTGCATGCGGCCGAGGGCGACTGGCCGGTGAAACCGAACCCGCCGTTCATCCCCGGCCACGAGGGCGTGGGCCATGTGGTGGCAGTCGGCGCCGGCGTGGACCACGTCAGGGAAGGCGATCGCGTCGGCATTCCGTGGCTGTACTCGGCCTGCGGCCATTGCGAGCATTGCCTGGGCGGCTGGGAAACCCTGTGCGAGGCGCAGCAGAACACCGGCTACTCGGTCAACGGCGGCTTCGCCGAATATGCCCTGGCCAATGCCAACTACGTCGGCCACCTGCCGAAGAACATCGGCTTCGTCGAGATCGCGCCGATCCTGTGCGCCGGCGTCACCGTGTACAAGGGCCTGAAGGTCACCGACACCAAGCCCGGCAACTGGGTGGTGATCTCCGGCATTGGCGGTCTCGGCCACATGGCCGTGCAGTACGCCAAGGCGATGGGCCTGAACGTGGCCGCGGTCGACGTGGACGACGCCAAGCTGGCGCTGGCCACGCGTCTGGGCGCGACGGTGACGGTGAACGCGCGCACCACCGATCCGGTCGCGTACCTGAAGAAGGAAATCGGTGGCGCGCACGGTGCGCTGGTCACCGCGGTCTCGCCGAAGGCGTTCGAGCAGGCCATCGGCATGGTCCGCCGCGGCGGTACCGTCTCGCTCAACGGCCTGCCGCCGGGCCAGTTCCCGCTGGACATCTTCGGCATGGTGCTCAACGGCGTGACCGTGCGCGGCTCGATCGTCGGCACCCGCCTGGACCTGCAGGAATCGCTGGAATTCGCCGAGCAGGGCAAGGTCGCCGCGACCGTGGCCACCGACACCCTGGACAACGTCAACGACGTGTTCGCGCGCATGCACGCCGGCAAGATCGAAGGCCGCATCGTGCTGGACATGGCCGCCTGATGGACGCGTCCGCGCCCGCTGACGCGCTGCCGCCGCAGGTGCTGGCGACGCTGCCGGCCCTGCAGCTGATCGCCAAGCTGCGGGCGCGGCACGGCGCGCTGCTGTTCCATCAGTCGGGCGGCTGCTGCGATGGTTCCTCGCCGATGTGCTACCCGCAGGACGACTTCATCGTCGGCGACCGCGACGTGCTGCTGGGCGAGATCGGGCAGGCGCCGTTCTACATCAGCCCGTCGCAGTTCGCCTACTGGAAGCACACCCAGCTGATCATCGACGTCGTGCCCGGGCGTGGCGGCATGTTTTCCCTGGAGAACGGCGAGGGCGTGCGCTTCCTGGTGCGCTCGCGGCTGTTCAGCGACAGCGAGTACGCCGCGCTGGAGGCGGCGGGGAAGGTGTAGTGGCGGAAGGCACGCGGTGCAGCGAGTTCTTCTGCACCGTGTTTCCGATCCTATCGATGGAAGCGCTGCCCGCCGGCCCCTCCTTGTTGGAGGGACTTCAGTCCCGACTGCAGTGCAGTCGGACGCGCCGATGATGTCGCTCGTCGCGGCTGATGTTGCAGTCGAGATTTTTGAGGTGCCCTGAAGTCATTTCCACACCGATGCTGGCAGGACGCCAGACTTCGATGCGCTACGACGCCTTCGGCGCCTTCGCCGGCACGAACGGCGACACCGGATCGCTGGCGGGGAAGGTCTCTTCCAGGGCTTCGTCCTGGTTGGCGTCGGCATGCCGTCCGTGCGCCGTGTCGGGTGTCGAATGCGCCGGCGTGTCCTGCGGGGCAAGGCGGTTCTCGCCGGTGCGCGGTTCGTGTTCGACGATGGTCTCGGGGCGGTCGCCGGCGCCGCGGTCTTCGCGGTCCTGCGTCTGGCGCTTGCCGCGCTGTTCGCCGGGGACGGGCGCGGCCTGGCGCAGCGGATCGGTGGGCGTGGACATGTCCGGTTCCTCCAGGGAATGGCGGAGGTCCAGTTCACCGCTGACGCGGTGAAGCCATTGCGAATCGCGCATCCTCCACGGATCGGTCACGGGTCGCTAACGGCCGCAGCGCTACT
>NZ_AQOJ01000100.1:0-9233 GCF_000364685.1 Xanthomonas sp. SHU 166 | reverse complement strand
CCCCCCCGCCGCCGTTGCCGCCCGGAGCCCTGCCATGCGCCCCAGCGACCGCCCCGACCCGCTGCTGTTCAACGCCCATCTGGATCCCTTGCCGAGCGCTTCGCCGCCGCGCCGCCGTGGTGCGGCACCGCGCCCGCACGACGCACCGGACTACCGCCGCTACAGCCTGGCCGACTACCGCCAGCGCCGCGCCCGCCACCGCACGCCGTGGCGCGACCTGTGCCCGGCCTATGCCTTCGCCCTGCAGACCCATGCCCGCGGCTGGCCGCGCGGAGCGGGCGCCGAGACCGAAGACGAACTGGCCGCGCACTGGGACCTGATGCGTGGCGACTCGCGGCTGGACTGGACCCAGGCGCGGCAGGTGATCGAGGATGCCTGGCAGGCGCTGGATCATCTGCCGGCGCAGGCCGCCGGCGTGGAGCCGCACTGATGCCGCGCCCGATCTGGACCGGCACGCTGTCCTTCGGCCTGCTCAACGTGCCGGTGTCGCTGATGTCCGGCGAACGCCGGATCGACCTGCACTTCCGCATGCTCGACGCGCGCGACAAGCGCCCGATCCGCTTCGAGCGGGTCAACGCCGACACCGGCGAGGAAGTGCCGTGGAAGGACATCGTCAAGGCCTACGAGTACAGCAAGGGCAACTACGTAGTGGTGGAGCAGCAGGACATCGCCTCGGCCGCACCGGAAAGCCACGAGACGGTGGAAGTGGAGGCCTTCGTCGACGCCGCCGAGATCGACCTGCGCTATTTCGAGAAACCCTACGTGCTGGTGCCGGGCAAGAAGGCCGAGAAGGGCTACGTGTTGCTGCGCGAGACCCTTCGCAACACCGGCAAGGTCGGCATCGCGCGGGTGGTAATCCGCACCCGCGAGTATCTGTCGGCGGTGATGCCGCTGCAGGATGCGCTGGTGCTGATCCTGCTGCGCTACCCGCAGGAACTGGTCGACCTGGACGACTACACGCTGCCCAGCGGCAAGGCCGCCGACTACCGGATCAGCGCCAAGGAAACCGAGATGGCGGCGCAGCTGATCGACTCGATGTCCGGGCGCTGGGACCCCGATGCCTACCACGACGAATTCCGCGAACGGCTGCACGCGGTGATCCAGAAACGGATCAAGGCGCAGGAGGGCACCACCCAGGTCGACGAGGATGCCGAGGCGCCGCAGCGCGAGGACGCCACCACCAACGTGGTCGACTTCATGTCGCTGCTGCAGAAGAGCCTGGAGGCCAAGAAGCGCACGCCGGCCAGGCAGGAGGAGCGCGTGCCGGTGCGCAAGACCGCGGCGAAGAAGAACGGCAAGCCGGCCAAGAGCGCGGCCGGCAAGGCCAAGAAGGCGACGCGCGCCAAACCGAAACCAGCGGCGGCCAAGGCCAAGCCAGCTGCGCGCAAGGCCCCGGCGCGACGCAAGGCCGGGTAGAGCAGGTCGGTCGCGGCGGTGCCAGGGCTGCCGCGACCGCTTTACGCCGAGACCATCCCCTCGCGCGTCGCCTGCGCCAGCGACTCGCGCGAAATCGCCGCGATCGATTTGGCGCCGGTCAGGGTCATCGCCACCTGCATCTCCTTCTCGATCAGGCCCAGCAGATGCTCCACGCCGGCCTGGCCGGCGGCGGCCAGGGCGTAGACGAAGGCGCGGCCGAGCAGCACGGTGTCGGCGCCCAGCGCCAGCATGCGCACCACGTCCAGGCCGCTGCGCACGCCGGAGTCGGCCAGGATCTTCAGCTCGCCCTTCACCGCATCGGCGATCGCCGGCAACGCCCGCGCGCTGGACAGCACGCCGTCGAGCTGGCGCCCGCCATGGTTGGAAACGACGATGCCGTCGGCGCCGAACCGCACCGCATCGCGCGCATCGTCCGGATCGAGAATGCCCTTGATCACCATCGGCCCGGTCCAGAACTCGCGGATCCACTCCAGGTCCTTCCACGAAATCGACGGATCGAAGTTGGCGCCGAGCCAGCCGATGTAGTCGGCCAGCCCGGTGGGATGGCCGCGGTAGGTGGAGATGTTGCCCAGGTCGTGCGGGCGCCCACGCAGGCCCACGTCCCAGGCCCAGCGCGGATGGGTGACGGCCTGCAGCATGCGCCGCAGCGGCGCGTTGGGGCCGCTCATGCCCGAATGCGCGTCGCGGTAGCGCGCGCCCGGCACCGGCATGTCCACGGTGAACACCAGGGTGGTGACGCCCGCGGCCTTTGCCCGCTCCAGCGCGTTGCGCATGAAGCCGCGGTCCTTGAGCACGTACAGCTGGAACCACATCGGCCGGTCGATCGCCGGCGCCACTTCCTCGATCGGGCACACCGACACCGTGGACAGGGTGAACGGCACGCCCCTGGCCGCCGCCGCCCTGGCCGCCTGCACCTCGCCGCGGCGCGCGTACATGCCGGTCAGGCCCACCGGCCCCAGCGCCACCGGCAAGGCCAGGCGTTCGCCGAACAGCTCGGTGTGCAGGTCCAGCGCCGACATGTCGCGCAGCACGCGCTGGCGCAGGGCGATGTCGCTCAGGTCGGACACGTTGCGGCGCAGGGTGTGCTCGGCATAGGCGCCGCCGTCGATGTAGTGGAACAGGAACGGCGGCAGCTGGCGCTGCGCGGCGGCACGGTAGTCGGTGGAGGCGGAAATGATCATGGGGGCAGGGCGGTCAGGGAGAGGAGGGGAGGCGCGAGGCACGGGCGCGGCGCGCATCGTCCTCGTCGAGGGTGCGCAGCGCGCTGTGCACGAATTCCAGGTGGGCGTGCGCGGCGGCGCGGGCGCGTTCGGGGTCGCCGGCCAGGATCGCGTCGCGCAGGGCGCGGTGCTGGGCGAGCAGGGCGGAGAAGATGCGCGGCGATTCGAACAGCTGTTGCCGGCTCTGCGAGATGTTGGCCTGCAGCAGGTCGAACAGCCCGCGCATCACCTGCAGCAGCACCCGGTTGTGGGTGGCCTCGGCGATGGCCAGGTGGAAATCGGCGTCGGCGTGCGCCTGCGCCGCCGCATCGGCCTGCGCATGGGTTTGCAGCAGCGCCTCGTAGGCCGCCTCGATGCGCGCGCGGTCGTCGTCGGTGGCGCGCAGCGCCGCATGCCAGGCGGTGGCGCCTTCCAGCGCATGGCGCGCTTCCAGCACGTCGAAGCGGTACTCCGGGTCGGCATGCAGCAACGGCAGGAACGGCTGCAGCGGCGCCACCACCTGGTCTTCCGGGGTCGGTGGCCGTTGCACGTAGGTGCCGCCACCTACCCGGGCCCGCAGCAGCCCCTGGCTGGCGAGCTGGGCGATGGCCTCGCGCAGCACCGGGCGGGACACGCCCAGCTCCGCTGCCAGGGTCCGCTCGGCGGGCAGGCGCGCGTCGATCGCCAGGCCGCGTTGCGCGATCAGCGTGCGCAACTGCGCGGCGACCCGGTCGCTGAGCCGGGCAGGGGACTCGCCGGCAGCGGCAGTGGCGGCAGCTTTAAGACTATTGGTCATACCAATAAACTGGCGGGGCGCGAATGGTGTGACCATTAGGCGCCTTGGATCACGCGGCGTCAATGGTTGCAGTGATGCGGGCTGCCTAAATTGGTAATACCAATCAGGGCATGCCGTTGCGTGCCATCGCCGCGGCCAGCACCACCAGCACCGCCAACAGGCCCAGTTCCACCCCGATCAACCGCTGCAGCGTGCGCACCTGTGCCGCGTTCGGCGACCAGGTCGGCTGCAGCCGCGCCTGTCGGCGCCAGCGCAGCAGGCGCAGCGTCGGCACCAGCGAGAGCAGGCCGATCGCCGCGAAGGTGCCGAGCTTGGCCCAGAACCAGGGGGTGTGCAGGTAGTAGTCCGCGCCTTTGAGCCCGTAGCGCACGCGCAGGGCACCGACCACCAGGATCAGCAGCGCGGCCAGCCCGTAGCCGGCGTCGGCGCGGACCAGCCGCGCCAGTTGGTGGCGGTCCAGCGGCGCACGCAGCAGGGTCCATTCCGCCACCAGCGTGGCGATCAGCAGCAGCATCGCCAGGTGGTGCAGGCTCGCCAGGATCAGGTCGCGCAGCGCCATCGCGGCGGCCTCACCACACCCACGGCAGCAGCCGCCAGCTGTGCGCGGCGTAGTCGGGATACTCCTCGGGGAAGGCCTGGGTCAGCATCGCTTCCTCGACCCGGATGCGGCGCAGGAACGCCCAGGTCACCGGCAGCACGATCGCCAGCAGCGACAGCACGTTGCCCATGCCCAGCGCCAGCCCGTAGAACGCCAGCAGCGCGCCCGTGTACGAGGGATGCCGCAGATAGCGGTACGGCCCGTGGCGGACCAGGCGGTGGCCTTCCTGGATGGTCACGTCGACGGTGAACCAGCGCGCCAGCACCCGGATCGACCACAGCCGCAGCGCCAGCCCGCCGGCCAGCAGCGCGCAGGCCAACCAGCGCAGCGGTTCGCGCAGGTGCGGCGCATAGCGCCACACGCCGAGCAGCGACAGCAGCACGCCCAGCGCCACCGCGCCGTACAGCACGCGCCACAGCAGGCGCAGCGTGCCCTGGTCGCGCGCACCGCCGTCGGCGGCGCGACGGCGGCTGAGCAGCATCTCGTACGCGCCCCAGCCCAGGCCGAGCAGCATGAACAGCAGATCCGGATGGCGCAGGGTCAGGAGCATGACGGTGTTCCTCGTGGCGGCGTGCACCACGCATTGCGTGGCAGGGTGGATGAACCGGGCCCATCCTGCGTGCCGATCGTCCGGCACCCGGCAGGGCATGGACGCAGTGTGGCGCCATCGGGGTGGCGCGGCAGTGGCCGCTGGTCATGCCGTCCGCCTGCCGGAAGTCACTTTCTGCGCCCGCCCCATTGCCGCGGCGTCGGCACGCGGTCAGCATCCGTGCCATGCAACGATTCCTGCACGACCTGATCGAACCCAAGCGCCTGGCCGGGTTGCTGACCGTGGCCACCGTGCTGTGGTCGTTCCAGTTCGCGCCGCATGCGCTGGTGGCCTGGCGCTGGATCGCGGCGGCGCTGTTCCTGCTGCCGCTGCTCGGCGCGCACTATCTGCCCGGGCGCTGGCGCGATGTCGCGCTGTGGGTCGAGGCAGCCGCGGCGATGGCCCTGGTCTGGCTGGAGCCACACGTCGGCACCGCGCCGGTGCTGCTGGTGGTGGTGGTCGCGCAGGTGGCGCTGCAGTGGCCGCCGCGGCCGGTGCTGGCGCTGGCGCTGCTGGCCAACCTGGGCACGTTCCTGGCGCTGTCCGCCGCCGGCATCAGGCATCCGCTGCTGACCACGCTGATCTACGCCGGCTTCCACGCCTTCGCAGGCCTCAGCGCGCACTACGCGCGCACCGCCGAGCTGGCGCGCGAGGCGCTGGCGCGGGTCAACGCCGACCTGCTGGCCACCCGCGCGCTGCTCGCCGACAGTACCCGCGATGCCGAGCGCCTGCGCCTGGCGCGGGAACTGCACGACGTGGCCGGACACAAGCTCACCGCCCTGCGTATCCAGTTGCGCCTGCTGCTGGCCGATCCGGCGCTGGCGCAACGCCCGGAGGTGGCGACGGTGGAGCGACTGTCCGGCGAGCTGCTGGCCGACATCCGCGCAGTGGTGCAGTCGCTGCGCGACGACCGCGGGGTGGACCTGGAGACCGCGCTGTGTGCCCTGGCCGCACCGTTCCCGCGGCCGCAACTGCAGTTGCAGATCGATCCGGCGCTGCGCATCACCGATCCGCACCTGGCCGAGACCCTGCTGCGGCTGGTGCAGGAAGCGCTGACCAACGCCGCCCGGCATGCCGACGCGGCGCATGTGCGGGTGCGCCTGGGCCAGGACAGGCAGCAGCTGTGCCTGGACATCGAGGACGACGGCCACCGCGCCGAGCGCATCCGCGAGGGCAACGGCATCGCCGGCATGCGCGAGCGTCTGGCCGCGCTGCACGGGCGCCTGGAACTGGGCCGCACGCCGCTCGGCGGCATGCAACTGAACGCGAGGCTGCCGCTGTGAGCGCGCTGCGGATCGCCCTGGCCGACGACCAGGTGCTGGTGCGCGCCGGCCTGCGCGCGCTGTTGCAGACCCAGGGCATCGTCGTCGCCTGCGAGGCCGACGACGGCCAGGCCTTGCTCGACGTGGTGGCGGCCACGCCGGTGGACGTGGTGCTCAGCGACATCCGCATGCCCGGCATGGACGGCATCCAGGCGCTGCAGCAGTTGCGCGCGCGCGGCGACCGCACGCCGGTGCTGCTGCTCACCACCTTCGACGAATCCGATTTGCTGCTGCGCGCCACCGCCGCCGGCGCGCAGGGCTTCCTGCTCAAGGACGCCGCACCGGAGGACCTGCGCGAGGCGATCGCGCGCGTGGCTGCCGGCGAGACCCTGCTGCAGCCGGTCAGCACCGACCCGGTGCGTGCGCGCTACCGCTACCGCGACGAGGACGCCCCGCGCGACACCTTCAACGAACGCGAAGTGGCGATCCTGCGCCTGCTTGCCGGCGGCTACTCCAACAAGGAGATCGCGCGCAGCCTGTTCCTGGCCGAGGGCACGGTGAAGAACTACGTCTCCACCATCCTCGACAAGCTCGGCACCCGCGACCGCACCCGCGCGGTGCTCAAGGCGATCACCCTGCGCATCATCTGATGCGTGCACCAGCGGTGGCGCTGCGACGTCCACCGGCAGCGCGTCGGGACTGAAGTCCCTCCCACAACGGTGCCACCGTGCCGTGCCGCGGCCTGCCGCAGGAGCGGCTTCGGCCGCGACAACCGATGGCGCGATTGCGGCTCGCCGATCAGCTGTTTCCGTCCAGCCAGCACGACATCCGCCGCCGCGACGCCGCCCCTGTGGGAGCGACCTCAGCCGCGACGCGACCCATCCGAACGCGCGCGCGCGCCCGCAGTACGCTCCATACCCCGCCGTGTGCTACCACCGGGACTTCTGCACACCCGCCGCAGACATTAAGATGCCGCGGGCATTGTGCCGACGAGGAATTCACGTTGATCATCCATCCGAAAGTCCGCGGTTTCATCTGCACCACCACGCATCCGCTCGGCTGCGAGCGCAACGTGCTCGAGCAGATCGCCGCCACGCGCGCGCGCGGCGTGCGCCACGATGGGCCAAAGAACGTGCTGGTGATCGGCGCGTCCAGCGGCTACGGCCTGGCCTCGCGCATCACCGCCGCGTTCGGCTTCGGCGCCGCCACCCTCGGCGTGTTCTTCGAAAAGCCCGGCAGCGAGAAGAAGGCCGGCACCGCCGGCTGGTACAACGCCGCCGCCTTCGACAAGCAGGCCAAGGCCGCCGGCCTGTACAGCAAGTCGATCAACGGCGACGCGTTCTCCGACGAGGCGCGCGCCAAGGTCGTCGAACTGATCCAGCAGGACATGGGCGGCCAGGTCGACCTGGTGGTGTATTCGCTGGCCTCGCCGGTGCGCAAGCTGCCGGGCACCGGCGAAGTGAAGCGCTCGGCGCTCAAGCCGATCGGCCAGACCTACACCGCCACCGCCATCGACACCAACAAGGACGCCATCATCGAGGCCTCGATCGAGCCGGCCACCGAGCAGGAGATCGAAGACACCGTCACCGTGATGGGCGGCCAGGACTGGGAACTGTGGATCGACGCGCTGGACGCCGCCGGCGTGCTCGCCCCGGGCGCGCGCACCGTTGCCTTCAGCTACATCGGCACCGAGATCACCTGGCCGATCTACTGGCACGGCGCGCTGGGCAAGGCCAAGGTCGACCTCGACCAGACCGCGCAGCGCCTGCACGCGCGCCTGCAACAACACGGCGGCGCGGCCAATGTGGCGGTGCTGAAATCGGTGGTGACCCAGGCCAGCGCGGCGATCCCGGTGATGCCGCTGTACATCTCCATGGTCTACAAGATCATGAAGGAAAAGGGCCTGCACGAAGGCACCATCGAACAGGCCGACCGCCTGTTCCGCGAGCGCCTGTACCGCGAGGACGGCCAGCCCGCGGCCACCGACGACGAGAACCGTCTGCGCCTGGACGACTGGGAACTGCGCGACGACGTGCAGGATGCCTGCAAGGCGCTGTGGCCGCAGGTGACCACTGAGAACCTGTTCCAGCTCACCGACTACGCCGGCTACAAGCACGAGTTCCTCAAGCTGTTCGGCTTCGAGCGCAAGGACGTGGACTACGACGCCGAGGTCGACCCCGACGTCAAGTTCGATTGCGTGGAGCTCTGAGGAGCGGGGAGTCGGGAGTGGGGATTCGGGCGTCGTGTTGATCCCGGATCCCGGACAGAGCATGCGGCCGGCAGCGATGTCGGCCGTTTTCTTTTGCGCTGACGGCGAGGCAGCGGTGGCGGCACGCCGACCGAATCGCGTCGGGACTGAAGTCCCTCCCACAAAGACCTCATCCATCCACGCGGCGTCTGCCGTAGGAGGGGCTTCAGCCGCGACAATCGAAGCCGCGGTGCTGGAATTGCCAGCACACCCCCACGAGTAAAACCCCGCCACATCGCAACGCCAATCCGCACGCAAACCCCGAAGCGCCAGCGCTTCTACGATTCCCCACTCCCCATTCCCGGCGCTTCACCGCGTCGGGACTGAAGTCCCTCCCACAATATCCCAGCCATCCCGGCGGCAGCTTTCCCCGATAGGAGCGGCTTCAGCCGCGAAAACCGAAGCCGCGGTGCTGGAATTGCCAGCACACCCCCACGACTAAAACCCCGCCACAGCGCAACGCCAATCCGCACGCAAACCCCGCAGCGCCAGCGCTTTTACGATTCCCCACTCCCCATTCCCCATTCCCGGCCTCACCGCCTCACATCGAACCGCGTCGCCCCCACACACGCCTGCACCTCGGCCTCGCTCAGCGCCAGCACGTCGCCCGGCAGCGTGTGCTTGAGGCATCCGGCGGCCAGGCCGAAGCGGATCGTGGCGGTGTCGTCCCATCCGCGGCTCAAGCCGTGCAGCACGCCGGCAGCGAAGGCGTCGCCGCCGCCGATGCGGTCGACGATGCCGCTCAGCTCCTCGGCCGGCGCCTGCGCGACGCTGCCGTCGCGGCGCAGCAGCATCGCGCCCAGGCTGTGCCGGTCCACGCTGTGCGCCACGCGCTGGGTGCAGGCCATCGCCTGCAGCTGCGGGAATGCGGCGAAGGCGTCGCGCGCGCCCGCTTCCACCCGCGCCTGCACGCTGTCCTGCGGGTAGCGGTGGCCCAGCACCACCTCTAGGTCGCGGTAGTCGGCGAACAGCACGTCCGCCTGGTTCAGCAGTTGCCGCAGGATGCCCGGCGCATCGCCGTTCCAGGCCTCCCATAGCTTGGGGCGGTAGTTGCCGTCGAACGACACCCGCACCCCGGCCGCGCGTGCCGCCTGCGCGGCCGCC
>NZ_AQOJ01000099.1:0-952 GCF_000364685.1 Xanthomonas sp. SHU 166 | reverse complement strand
TGGCGAGCCGCTGGTCCGCCACGCGGCGCGGCGTGCCCTCGCCGCCGGTGCCACCCAGGTGTGGGTAGCCGCCGACGATGCCCGCATCGCCGCCGCCGTGGCCGACCTGGACGGCGTGCATGTGGCCAATACCTCTGCCGACCACGCCTCCGGCACCGACCGCCTGGCCGAGTGCGCCGACATCGCCGGCTGGGACGATGCGACCCTGGTGGTCAATCTGCAGGGCGACGAGCCGTTCGCACCGGTCGCCGGCATCGTCGCGGTGGCCCGGACCCTGGCCGACAGCGGCGCCGAGATGGCGACCCTGGGCACGCCGGTGGACGCGGCCGAGCACCTGTTCGATCCCAACGTGGTCAAGCTGGTGCGCAGCGCCGCCGGTGATGCGCTGTACTTCAGCCGCGCACCGATCCCCTGGCACCGCGACGCCTTCGCCGCCTCGCAGACGCAGTTGCCGCTGCCCGGCCCGTGGCTGCGGCATATCGGCATCTACGCCTATCGCGCCGGCTTCCTGCGCCGGTTCGCGGCGATGCCGCCGGGCACGCTGGAACGGATCGAGTCGCTGGAGCAGTTGCGGGTGCTGGAAGCCGGGTTCCGCATCGCGGTGGCGTTGTCGCCGGCGCCGTTCCCGCCGGGCGTGGACACGCCCGAGGACCTGGCGCGCGCCGAGGCCTACCTGCAGGGGCAGGCATGAAGCTGCTGCTGGTGTGCCTGGGCAACATCTGCCGTTCGCCGATGGCCGAGGGCGCGCTGCGCCACCACCTGCAGCGCTCGCCGCTGGCGAGTGTGGTGGAGGTCGACTCGGCCGGCACCGGCGACTGGCACTGCGGCGAGCCGCCGGACCGGCGCGCGGTCGCCTGCGCCGCCGCCCATGACGTGGACATCGCCGGCCTGCGCGCCCGGCAACTGCGCGACCGCGACTTTGCCGAGTTCGACTGGATCCTGTGCGCCGACG
>NZ_AQOJ01000098.1:0-7875 GCF_000364685.1 Xanthomonas sp. SHU 166 | reverse complement strand
TCGCGCGGCGGCACCGGACAGCGCCAGTGCGGCCTGCTCCGGCAACAGGATCGCGCCCACGCCGAAGTGCGCCGCCGAGCGCAGGATCGCGCCGAAATTGTGCGGATTGCCCACGCCATCCAGCCACAGCGCCAGCGCCGGACCCGGCGCCAGCGCCTGCAGCCAGTCGGCCAGGGCCAGCGGCGCGACGCGCAGCACGTCGGCGACCACGCCCTCGTGGTGGCTGCTGGCGGCGAGCTTGTGCAGATCGGCCTCGTCCACCACGCGGTAGCCGACCCGGTTGGCCACGCACCACTTCAGCAGCGGCTGCAATGCCGGGATCCGCGCCTCGCTCAGGTACAGCTTGCGGATCGCCTCCGGCCGCCGCGCGTACACCGCGCGCACCGCGTTGAGGCCGTAGAGGCGCAGTTCGTTGCGGTTGGTCGCCGCTGCACCCTCACCCCCGGCCCCTCTCCCGGGGGGAGAGGGGGGATTCCCACCGCGTGGGCGGTTGCCCCAGGGCGAGGTCATCGGCGCACGCCCGCGGCGCAGGCGCACCGCGCCGACGCGGCACAGCGGGAACGAAGGGCATGACGCATGGGACTCTCCTGAAAAACGCATGGGGCGCGCGCCCGGGACGGCGCGCTTTGGGGATTTTCGCTCATCCGCGCCCCACTGGCTGCCCCGGCATGACGCAGCGCGGCCCCGAGACTTGTCTACGTCATGCACCGCAAAGCGCAACCCGCATTCCGGCCGCACCGTGAAGTGGTTCGCTCCCGCCTTCCACCGTGCGGAATTCGCGGCAGCGCATGCGCAAATCCGACAAGCCTGGCGTGCGCATCGGGTCCATTGTCGCCGCTCCTTCCGCCACCATGCAGGCGCCATCGACCCACCATCACCGTGCCATTCGCTTCGCAGACGGGATACCTGCGATGGCCTGCGCCGCCGCATCGCGCAGCGCCGTGCTCCGCGGGCTCCCGAGAACGCACTCCGCATTCTCACGACAAGGCGATTCCCATGCACTCCGACATCCGTCCGTTTTCCTCGTCCGCACGCCGCTGCGTGCACGCCGCCCTGCTGCTGATGCTGCCCCTGCTCGGCCTGAGCGCCAGCGCACTGGCCCAGACCGCCGCGCCCGACGCCCGCCTGGCGCGGGTCGGCGCCCTGCCCGCCGCGCACAAGCCCACCAACGTCCCCGACGACTACATCCAGACGCCGTTCGGCTACTTCGCGCCGGCCTGCGTGCGCCAGGTCCATCGCAGCGACCGCGTGCTCGCCAACGGTGCCCTGCAGCATGCCGATGGCGTGCGTGAACAGGCGCAGGCCTGCACCCAGGACAACTTCACCCCCAACGGCACCCGCGTCCACCCCGACGGACGTGGCCTGGACGGCCAGCCGATCCGCGCTGGCGCGGCGCTGCGGGCAGCACGCGCGCACGGCGCGGTGCCGCCGCCGATCACCCACGACTGGGTGCAGTCGGCCATCGACGTGACCGGCAACAAGATGGGGCGCATCGTGGCCAGCTGGACGGTGCCGCAGAACCCGACCAACGTGGCGCAGCAGACGGTGTACTTCTTCCCGGGGATGCAGAGCGACGATCCCACGATCCTGCAACCGGTGCTCGGCTACCGCGGCTACAACGACAGCTGGGACCTGAGCAGTTGGAACTGCTGCCAGGACGGCATGGTGTGGCACAGCGACTTCATCGCGGCCAGGGCCGGCGACCGGATCGTCGGCGACACCTACGCCACCTGCAACAACGGCCTGCCCTGCACGAACTGGAACGTCGACACGCGCAACGTCACCACCGGTCAGAGCGTGCGGCTCAGCACCACCTACGACATCAACTCCGGGACGCACCTGGTGGTGGGCGGCGCGCTGGAAGTCTATGCGGTGGACAGCTGCGACCAGTATCCGCCGGACGGGAGCATCACCTTCGATGCGATCGGCGTCTACGACTACCGCATGCAGAAGGTGGCGTCGCCGGCGTGGGTGTCGTACAGCGACAGCTCGGGCCTGGACGTGCAATGCAACTACGCGGTGGACACCACCGCGACCTCGGCCACCATTTCCTACTGAAGCCGTGGCCCGCGCGCGTCGCTCGCACGGGCGACGCGCGACTCAGGCCGCCGCCCGGGTCCGCGCGAACAGGCGCAAATCGCGCGGTTGTCCATCGCGCAACGACAGTTCGCGGCGCGTACCGATCTCAACGAAGCCGTTCTTCTGCAGCACGCGCGCCGAGCCATGGTTGTCTGGTAGCGTCAACGCCTCGATCCGCTGCAGGCGCAACGCCGGCACCGCCCAGTCCAGGTAGGCGGCGACGATGCGGGTCATCCGGCCCTGGCCCCAGTGCGCGCGGCCAAGCCAGTAGCCGAGCTCGGCCCGCTCCGGCGCCGGCTGCGCCGCTGCATGCAGGCCGATCCCGCCACAGGCCTCGCCGCCGATCTCGATCGCCAGCACCGGGTCGTTCAGGTCGATCACCTGCCCGCCCAGGAAGGCCTCGCCGTCGGCGCGCGTGTAGGGATGCGGAAAGCGCCGGCTGAGCCCGCGCGCCACCTGGGCGTCGTCGGCGTGGCGGACCAGCGCATCCAGGTCCTCGGCACGCCAGCGCCGCAGCACGATGCCGTCCAGATGCAGTTGCAGATCGCGCCAGGGGGCGGCAGCGGCGGTCTCGGACATCGGCGGCTCCTGCGGCAAGGGAAGCGCAGCATAGCCGCCGGCCGCGGCCTGCACGGCGGCGCGATCGTCTACGGCTGAGGGTTTTACCCGACAGACCAGCGAAAGCCAGGCCCGGTAGACTCCCGCGCCGCACCTCGCCCTTCTGTCCCAAGAGCCGTTCCCCGATGCCCTCCGACACCGCCGCCACGGCCCGCATTCCGATCTTCATGTACCACAACGTGGCCGAGGCGCCGCGGCACCTGCAGGTGTACCGCAGCCTGTACGTGAGCCCGGGCCGCTTCGCCCGGCAGATGCGCCTGCTGCAGCGGCTGGGCTACCGCGGCGTGTCCATGTCCGATGCCATGCCGTACCTGCGTGGCGAGCGCCAGGGCAAGGTCGCGGTGGTCACCCTGGACGACGGCTACCTGGACAACCTGCACGCGGCGCTGCCGGTGCTGCAGCGGCTGGGTTTCACCGCCACGGTGTACATGGTCAGCGGCTGCATCGGCCGCCACAACGTGTGGGATGCGCAGAAGCTGGGCATCGAGAAGCCGCTGATGAACCTCGCCGAGCTGCGCCAGTGGCGCGCCGGCGGCATGGAGATCGGCGCGCATACCCGCTCGCACCCGCACCTGACCGGCTGCAGCGATGCGGCGCTGCGCGAGGAGATCGGCGGCTGCAAGCGCGAGCTGGAGGACCTGCTCGGCGAGGCGGTGCCGCAGTTCTGCTACCCCTATGGCGATGTCGACGACCGCGTCGCCGACGTGGTGCGCGAGGCCGGCTACACCGCCGCCACCAGCACCCGCCGCGGCCGCGCCCCGGCCGGCTCGGACCCCATGCGCTACCCGCGCATCCAGGTCGCGCGCCATCACCTGCTGCCGCAGTTCGCGCTGCGCGCCTTCACCGCCTACGAGGACCGGCGCGGATGAAATTCCTGTTCGTCGGCACCAATCCCGAAAACACCGGCGCGGCCACCCATTTCGTGGCGCTGGCGCAGGCGCTGGCCGGCGTCGGCCATCAGGTCGAGGTCATCGCCTGCGAGGGCGGCCTGATCGCCGACGAATTGCGCCGCAGCGGCATCACCGTGCACGTCGGGCACTTCCGCAACGTGCTGGACCCGGACGGCTACCGGCCGCTGCTGCGCGTGGCGCGGCGCAGTCGGCCGGACTGGCTGGTCGGCAACTTCGGCAAGGAATACTGGCCGCTGCTGCTGGCCGGACGCGTGCTGGGCATCCCGGTCACGCTGTTCCGCCACCGCACACCGGCGATGAGTGCGCTGTCCGGCTATGCGATCCCGCGCCTGGCGGCGCGCTTCTTCGCGGTGTCGCACTACGCGCGCCAGGCCTACCTGGAGCGCGGCGTGCCGGAGGCGCTGGTGCAGGTGCTGTACAACCCGGTGACCATGGAGCGGCTGCGCCCGGATCCGGAACGCGGCCGCGCCATCCGCGCCGCCCAGGGCCTGCCCGAGGATGCGATCGTGCTCGGCTACAGCGGGCGCATGCATGCCGGCAAGGGCATCTTCCCGCTGCTGGAAGCCGCTGGGGCGGCGATGGCGGAGGAGCCGCGGCTGCACTGCCTGTGGCTGGGCGACGGCCCGGACGCGACGCAGTTGCAGGCGCAGGCTGCAGCGCAGCCGCACGGCGAGCGCCACCGTTTCGTCGGCTGGGTCAACGACACCACGCCCTACTACAACGCGATGTCGATGCTGGCGTTCCCGTCGCTGGCGCCGGAAACCTTCGGCCGGGTCTCGGTGGAGGCGCAGGCCAGTGGCGTGCCGGTGCTGGCCAGCCACGTCGGCGGCACCGCGGAGACGCTGGACCCCGGGGTCAGCGGCGAACTGCTCACGCCCGGCGACGTGGACGGCTGGCGCGATGCGATCCTGCGCCTGTGCGACAGCGAACGGCGCCAGCGCATGGGCCAGGCCGGGCGCGACTTCGTGCAGCGCCATTTCGGTGGCGCGGTGATCGCCGCGCAGTTCGTACACCTGCTGCAGCAGCCGCGCTGCGCGCCGCAGCCGCTGGCGCCGTCGCGCGTCGATCCGGCCTGAACGCCGCTGCCTGAGCGGCCCGGCTCAGGCGTGGCCGCCGACCGACGGGGTCTGCGCTTCCAGTTGCTGCAGGCGCTGCTGCACCGCGTCCGGCGAGCGCGTGTACGGCGCCAGCAGCGCATAGAAGGCCGGCACCACGAACAGCGACAGCAGCGTGGACACCGACACGCCGAAGATCACCACGATGCCGATGGTGGCGCGGCTGGCCGATCCGGGGCCGCCGGCGACCACCAGCGGGATCGCGCCGACCACGGTGGCCAGCGAGGTCATCAGGATCGGCCGCAGGCGCACCGCCGAGGCCTCTACAATCGCGTCGCGCACGCTGCGCCCGGCATCGCGCAACTGGTTGGCGAACTCGACGATCAGGATGCCGTTCTTGGCCGCCAGCCCGACCAGCATCACGATGCCGATCTGACTGAACAGGTTGAGCGTACCGCCGCTGATCGCCAGGCCGATCAGCGCGCCGAGCACGCCCAGGGGCACGGTCAGCATGATCACCAGCGGGTGGATGAAGCTCTCGAACTGCGCCGCCAGCACCAGATACACGATCAGCAAGGCCAGGGCGAAGGTCAGCAGCACCGCGCCGCCGGCCTTCTGGTACTCGCGCGATTCGCCCTTCCAGTCGAGCTGCGCGTAATCGGGCAGTTCCTCGCGCGCCACCTGCTGCGCCCAGGCAATCGCCTCGCCGAGCGGATAGCCCGGGGCCAGGCCGGCGTTGATGGTGATGGCACGCAGGCGGTTGAAGCGGTGCAGGTTGCCCGGCTCGGCGACTTCGCGCAGGGTCACCAGGTTGGACAGCGGGATCAGCTGGCCGCTGTCGGCGCGTACCCGGATCGCCGCCAGGTCGGCCGGATCGGCGCGGCCGTCGCGACTGGCCTGCAGCATCACGTCGTACTCCTCGCCGTTGTCGACGAAGGTGGTGACCTGGCGCGCGCCCATCAGCGTCTCCAGCGCGCGGCCGATCTCGGTCACCGGCACGCCGAGGTCGGCTGCCCGCTGGCGGTCGATCTCCACGCGCATCTGCGGCCGGGTTTCCTTGTAGTCCGAGTCCGCCCCGACCAGGCCGGGGTTGTCGGCGATGCGCGCGAGCAGGCGGTCGCGCCATTGCGCGATCTCGGCGTAGTCGGGACCGCCGAGCACGATCTGGAACGGTTGCCCGCGACTGTTGACCAGGCCGCCGCCGACCTGGGTGCGCGCACGCACGCCGGGCAAGGCGCGCAACTCTTCCTGCAGCGTCGCGGCGACGTCGGCGGTGGCCACGTCGCGGTCGCTCCAGTCGCGCAGGAACACGCTGACCCGGCCGGTGTGCATCTCCTCGCTGGCGCCGAAACTGCCGGGCACGCGCGGATTGGCGCGCGCGATCGGCTGGCCGTCGCCACGGTGGCGGTCGAGGATGGCCTCGACCTGGTGCATCTGCCCCACCGTGTAGTCGAAGCCGGCGCCTTCCGGCGCATCGATCATCACCTGGAACGAGCCGCGGTCCTCGGCCGGCGCCAGTTCCGAAGGAATCATCCGCGCCAGCAGCGCGCTGGCCGCCAGCGCCGCCAGCATCAGCGCGCCGAACACCCAGGCGCGGCCGACGTGGCGCTCGAGCACGCGCCGATAGCGCGCGCTCAGCCCCTGCAGCCGCGCCTCGACCCAGCCATGCACGCGGTTGGGCTTCTCGCGCGCGTGCGCCTTGAGCAGCTTGGACGACATCATCGGGGTCAGGGTCAGCGCGACGAAGGCGGAGATCGCCACGGCTGCGGCCAGCGCCACCGCCAGTTCGCGGAACAGGCGCCCGGTGTTGCCTTCGAGGAACCCGACCGGCAGGAACACCGCCACCAGCACCGCGGTCGTGGCGATCACCGCGAAGGCGACCTGCGCGGTGCCACGCCGCGCCGCCACCAGCGCCGGTTCGCCCAGGTCGACGCGTCGCTGGATGTTCTCCACCACCACGATCGCATCGTCCACCACCAGGCCGATGCACAGCACCAGGGCAAGCAGCGTCAGCAGGTTGATCGAGAAGCCGAACGCATACAGCGCGATGAACGCGGCCACCAGGCACACCGGCACCGTCACCGCCGGAATCAGCGCCGCGCGCACGCTGCCCAGGAACAGCCAGATCACCACCAGCACCAGCACCACCGCCTCGATCAGGGTGTGGTAGACGCGTTCCACCGAGGCATCGATGAACACGGTGGAATCGAAGGCGACGAAGATCTGCGTGCCCTTGGGCAGGGACTGCTGGATCTGCTGCGCGGCCGCGCGCGCGGCGCGGGCCACATCCAGGCTGTTGGCGGTGGAGGTCTTGACGATGCCCAGGCCTACGTTGGGCACGCCGTTGCTGCGGAAGTAGGCGCGGCGCTCGGCCGAGGCCAGTTCCACCTTGGCCACGTCGCCCAGCCGCACCACGTAGCCGTCGCGGCCCTTGCCGAGCGGAATCGTGGCGAAATCCGCCGGTGCGCGGTAGCTGCGCTCCACGCGCAGGGTGAAGTCGCGGTCGGCCGACTCCAGGCGGCCGGCCGGCAGTTCCACGTTCTCGCGGGCCAGCGCGTTCTCCACGTCGGCCACGGTGAGATCGCGCGCGGCCAACTGGTCGCGGTCCAGCCAGATCCGCATCGCATAGCGCTGGCGCCCGCCCAGGCGCACCTGCGCCACGCCGTCGATGCTGGACAGGCGATCCACCACGTAGCGTTCGGCGTAGTCGGACAGCTGCAGCGCATCCATCGTGCTGGAGCTCATGTTGAGCCACAGGATGGCGTCGGCATCGGCCTCGACCTTGGCGATCTCCGGCGCGTCGGCCTCGTCGGGCAGGCGGTCGAGCACGCGGCTGACCGCGTCGCGCACGTCGTTGGCGGCGGCCTCGATGTCGCGGGTGGCGCGGAACTCGATGCTGATGTCGGCCACGCCGTTGGAACTGCGCGCCTGGATCGTCTCGATGCCTTCGATACCGGCCAGCGCGTCCTCCAGCACCTGGGTGATGCGGCTCTCCACCACCGCCGCCGAGGCGCCGGGGTAGCGCACCTCCACCGACACGATCGGCGGATCGATCGCCGGCAGCTCGCGCAGGGTCAGCCGGCTGTACGCCATTACCCCCAACACCACCAGCAACAGGCTCATCACCGCGGCGAACACCGGCCGGGTGATGGAGACGTCGGACAGCCTCATCGCGCCAGGTCCGCCGCGGCGCTGCCGCTGCGCGCGCCGCA
>NZ_AQOJ01000097.1:0-2509 GCF_000364685.1 Xanthomonas sp. SHU 166 | reverse complement strand
GCGGCGCAATTGCCGCTGCGCCGCGACGCCCGCGGCCGGCCCGGCCTGCATGCACCGCTGGCGCACGTGGACACCGGTTGGAGCCACAGCGGCGACTACCTGCTGGTGGCGGTGGCCGCGCACGCGCGGCTGGGGGTGGACATCGAGCGCCAGCGGCCACGGCCGCGCCTGCTGGAACTGGCGCAGCGCTTCTTCCACCCGGACGAGGTCGCGCTGCTGGCCGCGCTGGCGGCGCCGGCGCGCGAGGCGCTGTTCTTCCGCCTGTGGTGCGCCAAGGAAGCGCTGCTCAAGGCGCATGGCCACGGCATCGCCTTCGGCCTGCACCGGCTGCGCTTCGCCGAGGACGCCGGCGGCGCGCTGCGCCTGGTCTGGTGCGACCCGGGCCTGGGCACGGCCGAGGCCTGGCACCTGCACGAATGGGAGGCCGCGCCCGGCTACCGGGCGGCGCTGGCCTGGTGGCCAGGGCTGCCGTAGGTTCCATGCCTCTGGATCGTGTTGCAGCCCTGTGATTCCGATGTCGACCTCGTTGGCTGGGCAGGTCGTGCTTTGGTGTAATTTGATGTAAAAAGATATACGTTTTTATAGGAAAACGCGATGAGGCTCCCTGTGCCGCCCCCAGACAGCTGGCGTCTTCTTGCTGATGAACCTGAACGCATGATGAAGGTGTTCAGGTCGAAGATCGGTCCCGAGGTGGCTGGAAGCTACGAACACTGGGACAAACTCAGGCATAGAGTCGCGCCAGACGGCCTCACCACAGAAGAATGGTGGGCTGGCATCAAGTGGAGCCGTCAAGCGCTGGCGCGCGAACTTGATCTGGTGGACAAAGACGACGAGAACTTCGTCGTTTCCATTACCGATTCGATGCAGCGCAGACTTCACTACATTGATCGCGAGGCGGCTGGGGCGATCAAAGGAATGGAGAGCAGCGGTGGACAGAATAGATTTCTGATCCGTTCGCTGATCGAGGAGGCCATGACGTCGTCCCAGCTTGAGGGAGCCACTACCACCCGCGCGGTTGCAAAAGAGATGCTATCGACTGGCAGACTGCCGCGCGATCAGTCGGAGCGAATGATCTACAACAACTACCTCGCGATGAACATGATTCGCGACAGGGGGAAGCGGCCAATCACGCCCGAGGAGGTGCTGGAGCTGCATAGCATCCTGACGGACGGGACGCTGGAAAGCGCGGAATATTCTGGTCGATATCGTTCGGTGGGAGACAATGTCGTCATCTACGACCGAGGTTCCCCGCCGACGCTGCTGCATGTCCCGCCGCCTGCAATCCAAGTGGCGGACAGGATGAGACGGCTTTGCGCGTTCGCGAACGACACGGCGAGCGAAACCTTCATCCATCCTGTCGTGCGCGCCATCGCAATTCACTTCCAGATCGGCTACGACCATCCATTCGTTGATGGGAACGGACGAACGGCCAGGGCGCTCTTCTACTGGAACATGATGAACTCCGGTTACTGGTTGACCGAATATCTGTCGATTTCGAGCGTGTTGAAGAAGTCGCCCGGGAAATACATGCGGGCTTATCTCTACACCGAGAGCGATGGCGCCGATCTGAGCTATTTCGTCTCGCAGCAGTTGGAAGCGATCGAGCAGTCCATCCAGGCGTTGCACACGTATATCGCGAAGAAGCAGCAGGAAGATCGGCTTGCGCGTCACGTGCTGCGCAAGGCGCATGTGGGCGACGCTGTGCTGAATCACAGGCAGCGCGCCTTGCTGGCCAATGCACTGAAGGATCCTGATCGGCCATACACCGTGGCCGGGCATCGGTCGGCGCACACGATCACCTATCCAACAGCGCTGGGCGACCTGAACTCCCTGGTCGCCGCGGGCCTGCTCTACAAGCAACGGGTCGGCAAGGCGTTCGAATACTACCCGGTACCTAGCCTCGCACGGATGTTGGGAGCCTGACCGTCCCAGGCGGGTGCTGAGCCTCTATACGTTCCGGGAAATGCCTCGGCCAGAGTGCGGCAGCGGCGGCACCTGCGATAATCCGCCGATGACCGATGCCTCTCTTCCCGATTCCGTCCGCGTCGCGCTCGAACAGGGCCTGCACGCGCAAGGCCTGGACGCCGCCGCGCTGGCGCCGCCGCTGCTGGCCTACCTGGCGCTGCTGACGCGCTGGAACCGCACCTACAACCTGACCGCGATCCGCGACCCGCACGAGATGGTGACCCGCCATCTGCTGGATTCGCTGGCGATGCAGCCGTTCGCCCAGGAGGGCGCGCTGGCCGACCTGGGCACCGGTCCTGGGCTGCCCGGCATTCCGCTGGCGATCGCGCGGCCGCAGCTGCGGGTGACCCTGGTCGAAAGCAACGGCAAGAAGGCGCGGTTCCTGCGCGAGGCGGTGCGCCAGCTGCGCCTGGACAACGCGCGCGTGGCCGAGTCGCGCGCCGAGGCGCTGGACGAGGCCGGCGCCTACGACCTGCTGACCGCGCGCGCGCTGGACACGCTGGCCGGCATCGTCGCTGTCGGCGGCCACCTGCTGCGCCCGGGC
>NZ_AQOJ01000096.1:0-16902 GCF_000364685.1 Xanthomonas sp. SHU 166 | reverse complement strand
AGTTTCAATCCACGCACCCGTGAGGGTGCGACCGTCTCGAGTATGAGGCAATCACCAAGGCAGTAGAGTTTCAATCCACGCACCCGTGAGGGTGCGACTGCCCCAGCATAAGTGCAGAGACGCGTTGGAGGAAAAGCGGCATTCGCGCGAACCGGCGCCGAGGAGGTGCCGCGCGACCGTGTCGATGTCGGTGTCCAGCGCGGATGGCGAGCGCTTTCCTTCTGCATCAATGGCTTGCGAAATGCGCGAACATCCCCGGGATGTGCCGGTCGCTTGCGGTTCGCGTCAGAAGATCAGCGGCCCCTTGAGGTCCAGGCTGGGTTTGGCGCCGACGTGTTCGACGCGGGCTTCCCACTTGGCGCCAAGATGGTAGAAGCGCAGGCTGTCGATGCCGGGATCGATCAGGTCGCACAGGCGCTGCCGAAGTTCGGCCCATTGCGCGGGGTCGACTTCGATCTCGAAGACCGAGAACTGGACACGCTGCCCACGGTCTCTGCAGGCCTTGGCGACCTTGCGCAGGCGCTTCTCGCCGCCAGGGGAGCTGGTGCTGACATCGTAGCTGACCAAGACCATCATGCGGCGCGTGTCCCTGTTATTTCCAGAAGAAGGCGGGGTAGCCGTCCAGGTCGCCCCGCAAGTGCCGGGCCAGCAACTGCGCCTGCACGAAGGGCAGCAGGCCGATCTCCACCTTCTCGCCGAGGAAGGCGTGGTGCAGTTGTTCGCGCTTGCGTTCCTGGTAGGCCACCAGCACGGTCTTGCGGGCATCGTCCTTCAGCAGAACCGCGCCGTTGTCGAACACCTGGAAGTCGCGTGCATGCAGCTGCCGGCGGTTGATCAGCGACAGCGCCAGGCGTTCGCCCAGGAGCGGGCGGAACTCTTCGGCCAGGTCCAGTGCCAGGCTGGGACGTCCGGGGCGGTCCCGGTGCAGGAAGCCCACCGCCGGGTCCAGGCCCACGGTTTCCAGGGCCGAGCGGCAATCGTGGGTGAGCAGTGTGTAGAGGAACGAGAGCAGGGCGTTGAAGGCGTCGCGTGGTGGACGCCGGTTGCGGCCGCCGAAGCGCAGCAACGGGTGTTCGGCGCGCACGAGTTGGCCGAACACGCCGAAATACGCTTGCGCCGCTTCACCCTCCAGGCCGCGCAGGATGTCCACGTCGGTCTCGACGAGCACGCGTTGCGGAATGCGCTTGAGCCGCTTCAACGCATGCTGGAATGCCGCGGTGTCGGTCAGCCGGTCGCCGTGGTCGCGCCAGCCGCGCGCCAGGACGGCGCGCTGGTTGTGGATCTTGCCTGCCAGCAGGTGACGGACGATGGCGGCGCAGCCGGCGGGGTCGTCGCTGCGCCGGTACTGCGCGCGACGCAGCAGCACGTTGCCGGAGACCGGCCCTTCGACCCGCGCCAGGAAACGGCCCTGCGGCGTCAGGTAGCAGATGCTGATGCCCTGTTCGGCGCAGAAGCCCAGCAACTGCGGGGAGACGGCGACGCGACCGATGCAGACCAGGCTCTCCAGCATGTGCACGGGCAGGCGGGCGCGCTCCTGCCGCTCGACCTCCAGGACCACGTTGGCGCCATCCTTGCGCAGCCAGGCGCCGTCGGTGGTGGCGTACAGCGTATTGAGTTGGCGGCGCATGGTCAGTCCTCCTCGGCATCGAGTTGGTCGTGCACCCAGTGCGCGACGCTGCCGCGGTCGAGCAGGCGCGGCTGGCACAGGTCGATCAGGGAGCAGGCATCGCAGCGCTTGGCGTCGTAGCGTGCGGCAGGGGTCAGGCCAGCGCGTAGCAGTGCGCGGGTTGCGGCGATGGTGCGCAGCGTGAGGTCGCGTAAAGCCGTGTCGAAGTCCACTTCCTTGCGCCGGCGCGTCTGCCCGTAGAACAGTGCACCGGCCGGCACCGCGCGTCCCAGCATGTGCTCCAGGCACAGCGCCTGCGCGCACAGTTGCACTTCGTCGGCGCGATGCGCCTTGGGGCGCCCGCGCTTGTACTCGACGGGGAAGGCGACGTCGGCGTCGCCGTTGGGGTGGAACTCCACCACGTCGGCCTTGCCGGTGATGCCCAGCTCCAGCGCCAGCAGCGGCATCGCGGTCACGGTGCGCACGCCGCGCCGGCGTTCGGCCTGTGGCGCATCGGCGCGCTGGTGCAGCAGGCGTCCCTCGGCCGTCTGCCGGTTCTCCGCCCATTGCTGCTCCACATGGATGAGCGCGCACTGCCGCGGGCAGTACAGGTAGTGCTGCAGGGCGGAGAGCGGGATCAGGTCGGCATCGTCCATGTCCCGCTCCCGTTTGCCTCAGAACAGATCCGTCACGCTGACGCCGGCCGGCAGGTCGCGGTCGATCGTGACCCGGTAATCGGCGAAACTGCGTGCCGGGCCGGCATCGCTGTCGGCGACGCGTTCGACCTTCACCTTGTCGAACAGCACGTGCGCCGGCGCGTTGCCCATCGGGTGCTCGTGCTTGAACACGATCAGCTTGCGCGCCGACATCTCGCCGCGCGCGGCGGAGCGGTCGTGCTCGAACAGGTTGGTCAGGGCCCGCCACAGCAGTTGCAGG
Organism: Xanthomonas sp. SHU 166; assembly: GCF_000364685.1. Taxonomy (NCBI): domain Bacteria; kingdom Pseudomonadati; phylum Pseudomonadota; class Gammaproteobacteria; order Lysobacterales; family Lysobacteraceae; genus Xanthomonas; species Xanthomonas sp. SHU 166. The sequence continues at coordinate 14,360 of NZ_AQOJ01000096.1, read as the reverse complement.
TCGTCCTCGGAGAAGCCGGTGCGCTCTGCCAGCTTGGCGGAGACGAAGCCGTGCGCGCGGTACAGACCATAGGGCAGGATGTGCTTGCGGCCCATGGTGCGTTCCTTTTCCAGGTCCTTCTCGTTGGTCACCGCCACGCGGGTGATCGACACTTCCAGCGGCAGCACCGGTTCCACCGAGCTGGCGAAGGCCAGTTGCACTGGGCCGCGGACCTGCCCGGAATTGACCTCGGTGGTCATCACCGCGCCGAAGGTGCGCACGTCGAAGAAGTTCTTGCACATCCAGGCCGTCAGTTCGCGCGCCTTGGCTTCGTCCTTGGGCAGCTTCTTGGCTTCCGGTTCGATCTTCAGTGCGGCGTAGGCTTGCTTGTGCTGATTGTTCAGCACCGACTTCTCCTGCATGTAGATCGCATGGCCGGGCTGACCTTCCTGCTCAAGCGCGACGTAGTTGCGGATCTTGCGCTTGAGGGCCACGTCGGTGACCAGGCCGCGGTTGGTCTCAGGATCCAGGCGCGGCAGGTTGCCGGCGTCGGGGTCGCCATTGGGATTGCCGTTGGTGACGTCGAACAGGTAGACGAATTCGTAGCGGTTGGCGATGGCGCTCATGCGGTCTCTCCTTCGGAAGCGGTGTCGGGGGCGTCCTGGCCGTCGTTGCGGGCGAAGCGCGCCTGGGTCTGGTGGTAATAGCCGATCGCGAAGCGGCCTTGTTCCTGGATCGGCAGGCTGCGCGGGAAGCTGGGCGGCAGCGCATCGACGATCTGGCCGATCTCCTTTTCCAGATTCACGGCCAGGCCGGTTTTTTCCTTGCGCAGCTTGCCGAAGTGGTTCTGCGCGCTACGCAGCAGCACCGGGAAGATGCTTGCCGGGGTGGCCGATGCGGCGCCGTAGTAGCGATCGCGGATGGTGGCGTTGATGCGGTCGCCCAGCGCGGCGCGCTGCAGGTTCTCCAGCGACGCGAACAGCCGCCCCAGCAGGTAGCCGGGGTCGGTATTGCCTGTGTCGAGACTCATGGGTGGTTCCTTGTGGTCGGTGGACAGTCCTTGTTGCGTGTTCAAGCGCGCCGCGCGTGCCAGCACCGCCCGGCACAGTGCGATGCGCAATGGGGTCAGTTGCCCGTCGGCACGGAAGCGCATCACCACGCTGCCGAGCAGGCTCTGCGGATAGCGACCGCCGGTGAGGATCGCCCGGCTAAGTTCGCCCGCCAGCAACGGCGAGACGTCCTCGGCCTTGGGCTTGCCGTGTTCGCCGTAGACCGGGGCGGTCTGCAGGGCAAGGTAGGACGGCGTGGGCGCGCGCTTCCAGGCCGGTGGCACGAGCGTGAGGTCGTCGTAGTGGTCGGCCAAGCGCTTGGCGAACCCCGCCAGCGTTTGCGTTTCCCAGAAACGGATCGACAGGCGCGAGGCGTTCGGCGCCAGTCCGAGCACGAAGATGTGCGCCTCGTCGTCCAGGGTCTCGTCCAGATCGCGCAGCGGCCGCGCCTGCCGCACTTGCTTCAGGATCAGTTCGAGGCGCCGGGTGGCGCGACCGTCGGCGATGGCGGGATCGTCGGCATCGCTGCCGCACATGAACTCGGCGAAGACGTCCTCGGCGTTCTTCGCTTGTGCCGGGGTGCCGGCCTGCGCCCAGAACACCACGGTGGTATCGCCGATCTGCACGCGCTGGCGATTGTGCGCGTCGCGGCGCAGCAGATGGTTGAGCGCCGTGGTGTAGGCGGAGGCGGCCTGTTCGGAGATCGGTGCGTTCTCGCCCTGGCGCTTGCCGTAGGAGGTGAAGGCATCGAGATTGAACGAGACGATGGATGCGCCGGAACTCTGTGCGCCGTTCACGCCCTTGATGGCCGGATGCAGCCGGGCCAGTGGCGCCCGCTTGCCGCTGACCAGGCAGACGCCCTGTTCGCCGTCGGTACCTTGGCCTTGCTGCCGGTCCCAGGCCGCACGCGCGGCGGCACGTTCATGCAGATGGCCGACATCGCCCTCCAGCCGGAACACCAGGTTGGCGTCCAGCAGCGCCTCGCCGTGCGGGGCGAACGCCGGGTGGTTGGCGTACTGCGTGGGTGTCCAGGCCGCCAGAAACGCCAGCAGCGCCTGCAGGCCAGGATCCCCGGTGCCAGCCAGCGCCTGCTGATGCAATGCCTTGAACGCGGCATGCTCCTGTTCGCTGCGCTTGCTGGTGGCGCTCACGCCGAGCACGTAGCTGGTCTTGTCCCACAGGAAGTTGGACTTGATTCCCGCGGTGCGCTTTTCCGGCTGCGGGACGCGCATGGCCTTGGCGAGACGCTTCTTGCCCTCGACGCGGTGTTCGTCCTCGACCGAAACGACGCTGCCGTCGGCGGCCAGCACCACGGTGTAGCCGATGTTCTGCTGGCTGTAGCCGGGTGCGGCGATCCCCGAGGCAGGGTCGTTGAGCAGGCGCTGGTAGTAGTCGGCGAGGGCAGACAGGATCATGCGCACACCCCGCCGTCGTGGGGCGGCGGGACCGCGACCTGGCCATCGACCATCCGCGCGCGGAAGAAGCGCGGCGTCATGCCGTTGGCGAAGTCGATGTCGTGCAGCATCCAGCCCAGGTCGCGTTCTCCGGACAAACCCGGATCGCTGGCCGGCGACGGGTCGTCGTCGCCGAGCAGGGCGAAGCTGGCGGGAAACTCGCGGGTACCCAGGCAGGGCGCCTGGAAGCACTGCCCGCGCCGCGCGCGGCGGTTGAAGATGTCCAGATGCTTGCCGACGTTGTCGTCGGGGCCGGCCTTGTCGGTCAACTCGAAATGCGCGGCGATCACGTAGCCGACGTCGCGCAGCAGCGTGGCCGCACGTTGCTGGCGGTCCTCCTCCACGTAATTGACCAGGCCATTGGTGCGCCCGGCGTTGATCGCCTTGCCGACGCTGGCGGCGGACAACTTGCCGCCGACCTCGTTGCGGCGGATCGATTCGAAGCGGATCGGCTTGAGCACCTGGATGCCGTCGATCACCCAGCGGATCGCCGGTTTCCAGTGGATTGCTTCGAGAATCCCGCGTGCGGCCGAGGGCGTGATGATGTCGTAGGACACCCGCTCGACCTTCATTTCCGGGCGCGTGAACAACGCCCGCTCGCCCCAGACATGGAGCTTGATTCCGTAACTCATCCTTGTCTCCCTTCGCCTACATGCGGTGTTTTCACGGTTGCGGCATGCTCATTTTCAGAAGTTGAGGCGCGTTCAATGCTTCGATCCATCAAAGACACAGGCTCTCCGGGTCCAGGAACTGCGGGTCCTCCCAATGCAACCCGAACCGCGCGTCGTACAGGCGCGGGTTGCACAGGCGCATGAACTGCTCGCCGTAGCGATCGGGTGCAATGGGAGCGATTGCCGAGGCCTGCCAGAGCGCCTTGTAGGCCTGCTCGGGCACCTGCACCAGCCACGGTTGCAGGCGGCGGGCGGCGCCGGCTACGCCGATCCGCCCGGCGTGTTCCAGTTGCCGCAGCACCTCTTTGACGTCGGCCACTTCGCGTTCCGCGGCGCTCTTGTCGGCCGTGTACGGCGCATACGGCACGATCAGCGGGCGCATGTTGGTCTGGATCACTTTGAATTTCTGCGCCAGCGTGTCGAAGGGCAGGTCGTCGAGGCCGGCGGCGCGCAGTTGGGTCAGGATCGCCGTGTTGTCCAACAGTTCGTCGCCCAGGCGCCGATACAGCGCCTTGAAGTAGGCATGGAGCGCATCCATCGCCAGCAGGTCGTCGCGATGGGCGCGCTCGACCTCGCGGAAGACCTCGGTGAACACCTTCAGTTCCTGCGGCGGCTGCCACTGCACAGGGGCGAACACCAGTACCTCGCTGGCATCGGTCGGATGCCGGCCTTCGCGGTTGCAACGTCCTGCCGCTTGCGCCACCGAATCCAGGCCGGCTTCCGCGCGCAGAACGGTCGGAAAGTCGACGTCCACGCCTGCTTCGATCAGGCTGGTCGCGACCAGCCGGCACGGCCTGCTCGCTTTCAGGTCATCGCGTATCTGCGCCAATGCCACACTGCGATGCCGCGCGTGCATCAGCGTGGTCAGGTGGCGTGCGCCGGGCTGTTCGGCGATGGCGTCGAACAGAGCGCGGGCATGGCGACGATTGTTGACGATGCACAGGACCTGCGCGCGTTGCCGCAACTGTTCGCCCAGCGCGTCGTCTTCCAGCGTGCCGACATGGCGCACTCGCACGCGGCGCAACTGCGCATACAGCGTCTCCGGGTCCGCCACCAGTTCCTCGACCTGTTCCAGTCCGTCGGGGAAGCCCTGGTCCTGGCGCAGCGCGGGCTGGGTGGCGGTGCACAGCACCGGGCTGACCCGGTAGTTGCGGGCCAACTCGTCCAGCAGCGCGACACACGGACGCAGCAGTTTCTGCGGAAGCGTCTGCGCTTCGTCCAGGATCACCACGCTGCCGGCGATGTTGTGCAGTTTGCGGCAGCGCGCGGGGCGGTCGGCGAACAGGCTCTCGAAGAACTGCACCGAGGTGGTGACCACGATCGGCGCATCCCAGTTCTCCATCGCCAGCTTGCGCTTGTCGATCGATTGCAGTTCCTTGGACGGATCGTCGAAGAACGCGCTGTGATGTTCCAGCACCACGTCGTCGCGGTCGCGGACGTCGAGTGCGTTGCGAAACACCGCGGCGGTCTGATCGACGATGCTGGTGAACGGAATCACGTAGATCACCCGGCGCAAGCCGTGCGCGATGGCGTGATCCAGTGCGAACGCCAGCGAAGCCAGGGTCTTGCCGCCGCCGGTCGGCACGGTGAGCGAGAACAGGCCGGGACGCGCGTGCGCCCTGGCCCGCGCGTCGCGCAGGATCCTGGTGCGGATCGGGTTGATGCCGCCTTCGGTGGGAAAGCCGGCCAGATGACGGTCCAGCCGTTCCCGCAACTGCAGCAGCGTCGGTCGCGTGCCGGTCTCCTCGGCGCGTGTCTTGCGTCCTTCCACACGCCGGTAGAAGTCGTCGGTATCGACGAAATCGGCATCGACTAGGCAGGAGAACAGCATGCGCGCGAGGACCGTCATCTGGAACGCCCGGCGCTCTGTGCGAGGGTGGCCGCTGAATGCTGTCGGGAATTCGAGCTTGGCGGGCAGCACGCTCTCGCGCTCCCAGTCCGGCAGCAACGGCGGCAGCGCGTGCGCGAGGTACTCGTCCGAAAGCCGTTCGCGCAGCGAGGAGCGGGATGTCAGATCGTCGCGCTGTCCATCTGCCAGCCCCGCATGATGTCCGGCGATGCCGTAGGCCAGCAGCGTGCCGCCATTGCCGTACAGCTCGCAGGCCTTCCGCGCGCCCCAGGTCGCATGGTCCACCCTGGACGGGTCGCCATTCAGGCGCGCCTGGAATTTTTCGGTGTACTTGCCAAGATCGTGCAGTTGCCCGGCGACGCGTGCCATCGTCTGCCCGCCGAATGCGGCGGCGTAGCCTGCGGCGCGCTCGCCGACACCATTCAAATGCTCGGCCAGCCTTTGCCAGTCGTGACGATCCCGGCGCTCGGTCGAGTGCGCGTAGAAATCCATGTTGTCCCCCTGTTCCATGTCCTATGGAAACGCATCGGCTTGGCCGGTGCCGTGCCGAGCATACGCCGCTCGCGCCGAGGCGGTGGAGACAAAATCGCCGGATAGCCGGTGCTGCCTCGGGAAGGCGCATGAATCGCACTGGTGGGCCGCAAGACCCCGCGCTTTGCCCGCAGCCGGCAGACACGCGACAATGGAAGGCCGATGTCCGGCGGTTGGCGGCATCGCGAACCTACAAGAAAACATACGCCGCCGTACTGTCGGTGCTGCCTATTTCCCCCTGCCAGAGGTCATCCGTCGCGTCATGTCGAATACGCCCAAGATCCTGTACACGCTCACCGATGAAGCCCCGTACCTGGCGACGCAGTCGCTGCTGCCGATCGTCGCCGCGTTCGCCGGCACTGCCGGCATCGCCGTTGAGACCCGCGACATCTCGCTGGCTGGCCGCCTGATTTCGCAGTTCCCCGAATACCTGCGCGAGGACCAGCGCATCGCCGACGACCTGGCCGAGCTGGGCCAGCTGGCGACCACGCCGGAAGCCAACATCATCAAGCTGCCCAACATCAGCGCCTCGGTGCCGCAGCTCAAGGCCGCGATCAAGGAACTGCAGCAGCAGGGCTATGCGCTGCCGGACTACGTGGACGAGCCGAAGGACGAGAAAGAGAAAGAAGCAAAGGCGCGCTACGACAAGGTCAAGGGCAGCGCGGTCAATCCGGTGCTGCGCGAGGGCAATTCCGATCGCCGCGCGCCGGCCTCGGTGAAGAACTACGCACGCAAGCACCCGCACCGCATGGGCGCATGGAGCGCCGAGTCCAAGTCGCACGTGGCGCACATGGACGCCGGCGATTTCTACGGCAGCGAGCGCTCGGCGCTGATCGGACAGGCCGGCAGCGTCAGGATCGAGCTGGTCGGCAAGGACGGCGCGGTGACCGTGCTGAAGGAAAAGACCGCGGTGCAGGCCGGCGAGCTGATCGACGCGGCGGTGATGAGCAAGCGTGCGCTGGCTGCCTTCGTGCAGGCGCAGATCGCCGATGCCAAGCAGCAGGGCGTGCTGTTCTCGCTGCACCTGAAGGCGACGATGATGAAGGTCTCCGACCCGATCATGTTCGGCGTGGTCGTCGAAGCGTTCTACCGCGACGTGCTGGACAAGCATGCCGCCACGCTCAAGCAGGTGGGCTTCGATGCCAACAACGGCATCGGCGACCTGTACGCGCGCATCGCCAGCCTGCCGGAGGCGCAGCGTGCGCCGATCGAGGCCGACCTGCAGGCGCTGTACGCGCAGCGTCCGGCGCTGGCGATGGTCAACTCCGACAAGGGCATCACCAACCTGCACGTGCCCAGCGACGTGATCGTCGATGCGTCGATGCCGGCGATGATCCGCGACTCCGGCAAGATGTGGAACGCCGAGGGCAAGCTGCAGGACACCAAGGCGGTGATCCCGGACCGCTGCTACGCCGGCGTGTACCAGGCGGTGATCGAGGACTGCAAGCTGCACGGCGCATTCGACCCGGCGACCATGGGCAGCGTGCCCAACGTCGGCCTGATGGCGCAGAAGGCCGAGGAATACGGTTCGCACGACAAGACCTTCCAGATCCCGGTCGACGGCACCGTGCGCGTCACCGATGCCGGCGGCACGGTGCTGCTGGAGCATGCGGTGGAAGCCGGCGACATCTGGCGCATGTGCCAGACCAAGGACGCGCCGATCCAGGACTGGGTCAAGCTGGCGGTCGAGCGCGCGCGCCTGAGCGCCACCCCGGCGGTGTTCTGGCTGGATCCGCAGCGCGCCCACGATGCGCTGATGATCCGGAAGGTGGAGCGCTACCTGCAGGATCACGACCTCACCGGCCTGGACATCCGCATCCTGCCGCCGGTGGAAGCCACCGCGTTCTCGCTGCAGCGCATCCGCAAGGGCGAGGACACCATCTCGGTCACCGGCAATGTGCTGCGCGACTACCTCACCGACCTGTTCCCGATCATGGAGCTGGGCACCAGCGCCAAGATGCTGTCGATCGTGCCGCTGATGGCCGGCGGCGGCCTGTTCGAGACCGGTGCCGGCGGTTCGGCGCCCAAGCACGTGCAACAGTTCGTCGAAGAGAACTACCTGCGCTGGGATTCGCTGGGCGAGTTCCTGGCGCTGGCGGCGTCGCTGGAGCACCTGGGCCAGCGTCACCACAACGCCGCCATCGGCGTGCTGGCGCGCACCCTGGACCAGGCCAACGGCCAGTTCCTGGACAACGACAAGTCGCCCTCGCGCAAGGTCGGCGGGCTGGACAACCGCGGTAGCCACTTCTACCTCGCCATGTACTGGGCGCAGGCGCTGGCCGCGCAGGACGAGGACACCGCGTTGAAGGCGCGCTTCGCCCCGCTGGCCAAGCAGCTGACCGAGCAGGAAGCGACCATCGTCGCCGAGCTCAACGGTGTGCAGGGCCAGCCGGTCGACATCCAGGGCTATTACCGTCCGAACCTGGAACTGGTCGGCAAGGCGATGCGGCCGAGCAAGACCCTCAACGACGCCCTGGCGACGTTGAACGCCTGATCGCCCGAACTGGCTGTGACGCAAGGGCCGCCCCTCGGGGCGGCCCTTTGCGTTTCCGGCGCAGGAAGCGTCCGGTAGGAGCAGCTTCAGCCGCGACAGGGCGTTCCCGGTACGGCCGGTCGCGGCTGAAGCCGCTTCTACGGCCGACCTGCGTCCGGCTCGATCCTGGCGAAGCAGGTCGCTGGATGTGCGCACGAGGCGGAGCGTGGCAGGGTGCCCGACACCCGCGCGACGCCGCCACCTGGGTACACTGCGGCCATGTCCTCCACGCCGCTGCCGCTGCCGTCCGAACGCCGTGCCCTGGTCATCGGCCGCATCGTCTTCGAGGCGTTCGAGGACTACCACGCGCGTTTCGCGCAGATCTCCTCGCGTGCGCGCCAGCGCTTCGAGGCGCGCGACTGGAGCGCCGCGCGCGAAGATGCGATCGAACGCATCGCCCTGTACGACCAGTGCATCGCCGAGTGCATGCTGCGCCTGCGCGCGGTGTTGCTCGGCCAGGCACACGATCGTGCGCTGTGGATCCGCGCGCGCGACCACTACGCCGAGCTGATCGCCGCGCTGATCGACCAGGAACTGTACAAGACCTTCTACAACACCCTGACCCGGCGCTTCTTCCGCACCCAGGGCGTGGATGCGCAGATCGAGTTCGTGGCGCTGGACATCGAACCCACCGACGCCATCACCCACCCGGTGGCGCGGCACAACTACGTGGTGTCCGAGGCGCGGCCGGTGGACGCGTTCGTACGTGTGCTCGGCGACTACCGCTTCGATGTGCCGTACGCGCACCGCACGCGCTGCGCGGCGGCCATCGCAGTGCGGCTGCAGGACGACCTCGCCCACTGGGGCGAGAATCCGGTACGCGGCATCGAACTGCTGGAGACGGTGTTCTATCGCGAGCGTCGCGCCTACCTGATCGGCCGCGTGTTCGGCGAACACCGTTTCTCGCCGTGCGTGATCGCCCTGGTCAACGACGAACAGGGCCTGCGCGCCGAGGCGGTGCTGACCAAGCGCAACGACGTGGCGCAACTGTTCGGCATCTCGCGCAGCTATTTCCAGGCCGACCTGTCCACCGTCGGCGATGCGGTGGTGTTCCTGCGCAGCCTGCTGCCGCACAAGCCGATCGACGAGCTGTACACCATGCTCGGCCGCGCCAAGCAGGGCAAGACCGAGCGCTTCCGCACCTTCTTCCGCCACTTCCAGGCCCATCCCAACGAACAACTGGTGCACGCCGAGGGCACGCCGGGCATGGTCATGGCGGTGTTCACCCTGCCCAGCTATCCGCTGGTGTTCAAGCTGATCCGCGACCGTTTCGCCTACCCGAAGACGATGAGCCGCGAGGAAGTGGAGGAGAAGTACGCGCTGGTGTTCAACCTCGATCGCGTCGGCCGCCTGCTCGACGCGCAGCCGTACCGCTCGCTGCGCTTCCCGCGCACGCGTTTCGCGCCGGCGCTGCTGAAAGAGTTGATGGAGGGCTGCGCGCGCAGCCTGCGCGAGGACGGCGACGACCTGATCGTCGAGCTGTGCTACGTGCAGCGGCGCCTGCGCCCGTTGAACCTGTACCTGCGCGAGCAGGGCGCCGAGGCCGCGCGCGAGGCGGCGCTGGACTACGCGCAGGCGATCAAGGACATGGCCCGCAACAACATCTTCCCCGGCGACATGCTGCTGAAGAACTTCGGCGTGTCGCGGCAGGGCCGGGCAGTGTTCTACGACTACGACGAACTGTGCCTGGTCACCGACTGCAACTTCCGCGATTGGCCGCAGCCGCGCAACGAGGAAGAGGCGATGTCCGCCGAACCCTGGTTCCACGTCGCCCCGCGCGACGTGTTTCCGGAGCGCTTCGCGATGTTCATGGGTCTGCCCGCGGCTTCGCTGGAGGCAGTGCGCCACGCACACGGCGAGCTGTTCGATCCGCAGTGGTGGCGCGACCTGCAGGCGCGGCTGCGCGAGGACGACTATCCGGACGCGCCGCCGTACCCGGATGCGCTGCGCCTGGCCTGAGTTGCCGGCGGGCCGCCAGTGCGTTGTAATCGGCGCCTCATCTCAGGCAAAGGAATGCGCGATGCACCGTCGATCCCTCCGTTCGTGGTGGCGCTGGAGCGCCGTGCTGTCGCTGCTGCTGGCATCGACTGCCGTCGCCGCAGACGGAGTCGGCCCCGGCGCGGTGCGCAAGCAGATCGAAAGCAGCATGCTGGTGAGCGGCACCATCGACATCGAGCCCAGCGGCACGGTGTCGGCGCTGGCGCTGGACCAGCAGGAGCGTCTGCCCGAGGGCGTGGTTGGCTTCGTCCGCAACAGCGTGATGCAGTGGAAGTTCGAGCCGGGCATGCGCGATGGCAAACCGGTGCCGGCGCGCGCGCCGATGACCCTGCGACTGGTCGCCAAGCGCCTGCAGGGCGACGACTATCAGATCGAGATCCGCAGTGCCGACTTTACCCGCTACGATCCGAGCGATCACAGCGTGGTGACCGCGATTCAGATGAAGCCGCCAGCCTATCCGCAAGCGGCCTACAGCGTCGGTGCCGCGGGCTCGGCGTATCTGGTGCTCAAGGTGGGCCGCGATGGCCGCGTGGCCGATGCCGTTGTCGAGCAGGTCAATTTGCGCGTGGTGGCGTCCGAGCAGCAGATGCAGCAACTGCGCGAGGTGCTGGGCAAGAGCGCGCTCGGCGCGGCGCGCAAGTGGACCTTCCGCCCGCCGAGCGAAGGCAAGCACGTAGATGCGCCGTACTGGAACGTGCGCGTGCCAGTCGATTACGCGCTGCTCGACCAGCCCCGCCAGGGTGCGCCGTCGGCTTACGGCCGCTGGATGAGCTACGTGCCTGGCCCGCGCCAGCGCGCGCCGTGGAGTGCCGACGAGGATGCTGCCGGCTTCTCGCCGGACCTGCTGCCGGCCGGTGGCGTGTACATGGCCGGCAACGGCGGCCCGCGCCTGCTGACGCCGCTGCAAGGCGGTTGATCGGCGACCGTGTTCGCCCGGTCTTACAGGCCGGGCTGCCCCGCGTAGACCACCCGCCGACGTTAGGCTGTATCGACATTCAGCGGTATTTTTTTGGGATGTCGAAGACCAGCCCGTCGCGGCCCAGCCGCTATGAATTGACCCAGAGCCAATGGGAGCGGATCGAAGACTTGCTTCCAGGCAAAGCCAGTGACCCGGGCCGCACAGCAGCCGACAACCGGACTTTCGTCAATGGCGTGCTGTGGGTGTTGCGCTCCGGCGCACGCTGGAGTGATCTGCCGCCGCGTTACGGGGCCTACAAAAGCGTGCACAAACGCTTTACCCGTTGGGCCGCCAAGGGCGTCTGGGAGCGGATTTTCCAGAGCCTGACTCGGGCTCGAGACAACGAGTACCTGATGATTGATAGCAGCATCGTCCGGGCGCATGCACAGGCGGCGACCGGAAAAGGGGGGCTTCGGACTCGGCTCTGGGGCGCTCCCGAGGAGGCCTGAGCACAAAGATCCACTTGGCCGTGGATAGCCAGGGCCGGCCGGTGCGAGTCGTGCTGACAGGTGGGCAGCGTAACGACATCACGCAGGCGCGCGCCTTATTGGCCGGGTTCAAACCGAAATATGTGCTGGCCGACAAGGGCTATGACAGTCGGGAACTGGTGGCGTTGATCAGGTCACGAGGCGCCAAGGCGGTGATCCCTCCACGCAGTTGCCAGCGGCCGCGCCGCTACGACAAAGCACGCTACCGGTTACGCAATCGCATCGAACGTTGCTTCGCCAAGCTCAAGCAGTTCCGCCGTATCGCCACGCGCTTCGATCGCAAGCCAACGCATTTCTTGGCTTTCCTGTATCTGGCCTCTATCCCAATGTGGCTGAAATGAATGTCGATACAGCCTAGCGTGCCGCGCGGCGATCGCCGTCGCGGCGCCGGGTCGAGACGACCAGCACCGCCAGCAACAGCGCGGCCAGCAGCAGCGACGCACCGACCGTACCCAGGTCCAGCCCGCCTTTGCCGGCCGGCTTGCTCAGCAGGTCGCCGAGGGTGGCGCCGAACGGGCGGGTCAGCACGAACGCCGCCCAGAACAGCGCCGTGCGCGAGACCCGGGTGAACGCATAGGCCAGGGCGATCGCCGCCAGCAGCGCCGCGATCAGCAGCGCGCCGCCAGCGAAACCCAGCCCCGAACTGTCGGCCAGGTAATCGCCCAGCGCGGTGCCCAGGGTGTTGGAGACCAGGATCGCCAGCCAGTAGAAGACCTCGGCGCGGCCGCTGCCGATCCGCGCGACCGACAGGCTGCGTTCGCACAGCCACCAGGTCGCCAGCACTGCGACCAGCAAGCTCACCAGCAGCAGCGCGCCCTGCGCGTAGCCCAGGCCCAGGCTGCGGTCCATGTAGTCCGACAGCGTGGTGCCGGCGGTGCTGGTGGTCAGGATCACCCACCAGTAGCGCCACGGCTGGAATTGGCGCGCGCGCAGCTGCGCCCACAGCGAGGCCAGGAAGACCCCGAGCAGCAGCACGCTGCTCAGCGCATAGCCGACATCCAGGGTCATCGACAGCAGATCGCCGCCGGTCTCGCCCAGGGTGGTGGCGCAGATCTTCATTACCCAGAAGCCGAGGGTGACCGGGGCGACCTTGCTGACGGCGGTGTTGGCGGTGACGGGCATGGCGGCGGACGCGGCGGGGCGAATGCCGCCCATCTCACCCGCGCCCACGTCGAAAGACCGTCGGACCCTGCGCCAGCAAGACACTGGGCGACGCCGCGCTGCCGCCACAAACGCGAACGCCCCGCCGAAGCGGGGCGTTGCGGTCGAAGCGGCGCTGGACTCAGCGCTTCATCGAACCGAAGAACTCGTCGTTGGACTTGGTGTTCTTCATCTTGTCCAGCAGGAATTCCATCGCCGCGATCTCGTCCATCGGATGCAGCAGCTTGCGCAGGATCCAGATCTTCTGCAGCAGTTCCGGCTCGATCAGCAGGTCCTCGCGGCGGGTGCCGGAGCGGTTGATGTCGATGGCCGGGTACACGCGCTTCTCGGCGATACGGCGGTTCAGGTGCACTTCGCTGTTGCCGGTGCCCTTGAACTCTTCGTAGATCACCTCGTCCATCTTGCTGCCGGTCTCGACCAGCGCGGTGGCGATGATGGTCAGCGAGCCGCCTTCCTCGACGTTGCGCGCCGCGCCGAAGAAGCGCTTCGGGCGGTGCAGGGCGTTGGCGTCGACGCCGCCGCTGAGCACCTTGCCGGAGGACGGCACCACGTTGTTGTAGGCGCGGGCCAGGCGGGTGATCGAGTCGAGCAGGATCACCACGTCCTTCTTGTGTTCGACCAGGCGCTTGGCGCGCTCGATCACCATTTCGGCGACCTGCACGTGGCGCGCGGCCGGCTCGTCGAAGGTCGAGGAAATGACCTCGCCGCGCACGGTGCGCTGCATTTCGGTCACTTCTTCCGGGCGCTCGTCGATCAGCAGCACGATCAGGTGCACGTCCGGATGGTTGGTGGTGATCGCCGTGGCCACCTGCTGCATCAGCATGGTCTTGCCGGCCTTCGGCGGGGACACGATCAGCGCGCGCTGACCCTTGCCCTGCGGCGCCATCAGGTCGAGGATGCGGCCGGAGATGTCTTCCGAGGAACCGTTGCCGCGCTCCAGGGTGAAGCGCTTGCGCGGGAACAGCGCGGTCAGGTTCTCGAACAGGACCTTGTTCTTGCTCGCTTCTAGCGGCTCGCCGTTGATGGTGTCGACGATCGACAGCGCGAAGTAGCGCTCGCCGTCCTTCGGGAAGCGGATGCGACCGGACAGGTGGTCGCCGGTGCGCAGGTTGAAGCGGCGGATCTGGCTGGGCGAGATGTAGGTGTCGTCTGGGCCGGCCAGGTAGCTGGCCTCGGCCGCGCGCAGGAAGCCGAAGCCGTCCGGCAGGATTTCCAGCACGCCGTCGGCAGCCACGCCTTCGCCGTGGCGGGTCAGCACCTTCAGCAGGGCGAAGATCACGTCCTGCTTGCGCGCGCGGGCCACGCCGTCCTGGATGTTGAGCTGCTCGGCGATGTCCAGCAGTTTCTGCGCCGGCATCTTCTTCAGATCGCTCAGCGAATAGATCGGGAAGCCTTCCGGCACGCTGGCATGCGGGCGCGGCACGAACGGCTCGTTGCCGCCGTTGTCGCTGGGCAGGCCGTTGTCCTGGAAGCGGTCGCCGCCGCGCTGGTTGCGGTCGCGGTCGCGGCGATTGCGGAAGCGATCGCGGCGGTTGCCCTGCTGGTTGTTCTGGTTGTTCTGGTTCTGGTTGTTGAAGCGGTTGTTGTTGCCGCCGTCGCGCGGCTCACGGCCTTCGCGCGGCTCGCCGCCTTCGGACGCCTGGCCGCCGCCGCCCTGCTGGGCCGGCGCGTCGCCGCCGCCGTGGCTCT
>NZ_AQOJ01000095.1:0-14147 GCF_000364685.1 Xanthomonas sp. SHU 166 | reverse complement strand
GCCGCGCGCCGCTCAGCGCAACGCCGCGGAGATCGGGATGGCCGCGCGCGGGCGCTTGCGCAGTTCCTCGGTCAGGCGCTGCGCGGTGGCCAGGTAGGCCTGCGCCGCGGCCGAGTCCGGTGCCGCGGCCACCACCGGGGTGCCGGCGTCGCCCTGCTCGCGGATCGCGATCGCCAGCGGCAGCGACCCCAGCAGCGGCACGCCGTACTGCTGCGCCATGCGCTGGCCGCCGCCCTCGCCGAACAGGTGCTCGACATGGCCGCACTGGCTGCAGGTGTGCACCGCCATGTTCTCGACGATGCCCAGCACCGGCACCTCGACCTTCTCGAACATCTTCAGCGCCTTCTTCGCGTCCAGCGTGGCGATGTCCTGCGGGGTGGTGACGATCACCGCACCGGCCACCGGGATCTTCTGCGCCAGGGTCAGCTGAATGTCGCCGGTGCCGGGCGGCAGGTCGATCAGCAGGTAGTCCAGGTCGTCCCACAGGGTGTCGGCGAACAGTTGGGTCAGCGCCGAGGTCGCCATCGGGCCGCGCCAGATCATCGGCGTGTCCTGGTCCACCAACAGCCCGATCGACATCGCCTCGATGCCGAAGGCGCGCATCGGCTCGATGCTCTTGTCGTCCGGGCTGTCCGGGCGTCCGCTCAGGCCGAGCATGGCCGGCACACTGGGGCCGTAGACGTCGGCATCCAGTACGCCGACGCGCGCGCCCTGGCGCTGCAGGGCCAGGGCCAGGTTCACGGCAGTGGTGGATTTGCCCACCCCGCCCTTGCCGGAGCCGACGGCGATGACGTTGCGGATGCGCGGGTGCGGGGCGAGCTTGGGCTGGACGGCGTGGGCGGGGAGACGCGGGCGATCGGTCATCGGAAAACTCAACAAGAAAGCGTCGGCGACGCAGGCCAGGCATGCGCGCGACGGAAAGGAAAACATGGACCGCACACGGCGCCGCGGGCAGCGACAGCGGCGCGGGCCGCACAGACACATGACTATACAAGTGCACCGACGCACGGTCCCGCGCCGCGGGCGGCGCGAGCGCTGGCGGATTTTGCGCAAATGCCGCGTGGCACGGCCTGCGACCGACCTTTCACCTCCGCCATCGCGCGCCTCGGCACCGGCCCGCGCACACGCCGGGATCGCGGCGCGCCATGCCGATGCGGCGATCACCCGCACTTGCACGCCCCACGATGGCGAGTGGCGCTCACCGAAATGGTGCGTCGGCAGCCGGGCCGCGCTGCCGACGGTATCGGGATCGCCCAGTCGTCGCAGGCCTTCAGGGGCACGACCCGCCATGCCCCACATCCGTTCAGCAACCTATACAAAGAATGCCCCGCAATGGTGCAAAGCAACGCGAAACTTGTCTACGCCGGTGCCGCGGCCCGGCGTTCGCCGACATTTCCTGCCTGATCGCCGCAGTTTTTGTTGGTAGACGAAAAAAGTGACACCCATGTACAAACCGCGTTAAGTCCGTGTTACGTTTGGGTTGGTTGCAGGATGCGATCCCACTTTCAAGGCACACGTCGCGGCACGAGGCCCCTCGCCTTATCGATTGATTTTCGGGGAAGAGAAAGATGACTGTCCGTCATACTCGTAGTTTCAAGCACAGCCACCTGAGTGCCGCGCTGGCCTCCGCCATGCTTGTCCCGGCCGCGTTCGCCGCCTTCGCGCAGGACGCCACGACCGACGACAAGACCGATAAAGCGACGAATCTCGACAAGATCACCGTCACCGGCTCGCTGATCCCGCAGACCGAGATCGAGACCGCCACCCCGGTCACCACGATCAACGCCGAAGAAATCAAGGCGCGCGGCTTCAGCACCGTCGCCGACGTGCTGCAGAAGAGCTCGTTCGCCACCGGCGGCGTGCAGGGCGGGCAGAGCTCGGGCACCTTCACCCAGGGCGCGAAGACGGTGAGCCTGTTCGGCCTGCCGCCGGGCTACGTGAAGTACCTGATCGACGGCCGTCCGATGTCGAACTACCCGGCGCTGTACAACGGCAGCGACACGTTCAACAACATCAGCGGCATTCCGATCGACCTGGTCGACCGCATCGAAATCCTGCCGGGCGGCCAGTCGTCGCTGTACGGCTCCGATGCGATCGCCGGCGTGATCAACGTCATCCTGAAGAAGAAGATGGACGGCGCGGTGTTCAGCATCCGCGGCGGCGGCTACTCCGAAGGCGGCGGCAGCAACTTCCGCACCACCTTCGCCGAGGGCTGGACCTCGGCCGACGGCCGCACCAGCATCCTGGGCGGCTTGCAGTACGAAGAAAAGGATCCGATCTGGGCCTACCAGCGCAGCCAGACCAAGCAGTTCAACACGCAGGGCTACAACGCCCAGCTGCCGAGCCGCGACTTCCTGGTCTACAGCCCGTTCACCAGCTACAAGTTCCTCGACCCGAACAACTGCAGCAACGTGTCCGGCTTGTTCGGCGGCACCATCGCCAAGCAGCAGCGCCGTGGCTTCGGCGACGAGTATTACTGCGGCTCCAAGTACACCCCGGGCTACCGCACCCTGGACAGCGGCACCAAGTCGCTGCAGGCCTACCTGCACGGCACCCATGACCTGAACGACAACGTGCAGCTGTACGGCGACGTGCTCTACAGCCACGACGAGGTCAAGTTCAACGCCGGTTCCAACTACATCTGGTGGGGCACCGCCGCCGACTTCGGCTACTACTACGATCCGCAGGTGGACGACCTGCTGAACCTGCAGCGCTCGTTCGCGCCGGAAGAAATGGGCATCAACGGCATCAAGGACACGATGAGCCGCAACAAGAGCGACTCGGTGCGCGTGACCTTCGGCGCCCAGGGCCAGCTCGGCCAATCGAGCTGGGACTACGATGCCGGCGTCACCTACACCCAGTACAAGCTGGAAGAGCGCCAGCTGGTCCGCTACAAGAACGCGATCGACCAGTTCTTCGTGAACCGCGTGCTGGGCCCGCAGCTCGGCCTGGATCCGAACTACGGCGCTTACCCGGTGTATTCGCCGAACTACGCGGCGTTCTACTCGCCGATCAGCCAGGCGGACTTCGCCAGCTTCACCGGCCAGGCCACCAACAAGAGCAAGACCTCCGACGGCATGATTCGCGTGCAGGCCACCAACGGCAAGCTGTTCAGCCTGCCCGGCGGCGACGCGGGCCTGGCCGTGGTCGGCGAGTACGGCAAGCAGAAGTGGGACTACGCGCCGGATCCGGTCATCCTCAACGGCGAAGTCTGGGGTCTGACCTCGGTGGCCGGCGGCGGCCAGCGCGACCGCTACGCGCTGACCTCGGAACTGCGCATGCCGGTGTTCGACCCGCTGACCATCACCCTGGCCGGCCGCTACGATGCGTTCAAGGCCAGCGGCCGCACCATCGACAAGCCGACCTACAGCATCTCGCTGGAGTACCGTCCTTTCGAGACCCTGCTGCTGCGCGGCAAGTACGGCACCGCGTTCCGCGCGCCGACCCTGTCCGACCTGTACCAGGGCCAGAGCGGCTACTACAGCAGCGTTGTCGATTACTACCAGTGCGCGCAGCGCGGCTATCTGCCGGGCAATACCGACAACTGTCCGCAGGCCTACTCGAGCCGTCAGTTCCGCGGTACGCAGTCCGGCAGCCTGGACCTGAAGCCGATCAACGCCGACGTGTGGAGCGCGGGCTTCGTGTGGTCGCCGGTGGATCGCATGGCGCTGACCGTCGACTACCTCAACTGGGACATCAGCGATGAAGTCACCCAGCAGAGCGCCGATGGCCTGAGCCTCCAGGACTACCGCTGCCGCGCCGGCATCGACGATGCCGCCTCGGCGCTGTGCCAGGCCACGTTCGCCCAAGTCACACGCAATGCCACCGGCCAGATCACCAACATCTACACGCCGAAGATCAACGTCTCCAACCAGAAGCTGGAAGCGGTCATTGCCTCGTTCCGCTATGGCTACGACTTCGGCCGCTGGGGCGACCTGAGCACCATCGCCAGCTACAGCGAGAACCTGCGCCACAAGTACGTGCGCTATACGGGCGACACGCCGGTGGACCTGCTGAACGATCCGTACTGGAGCACCGACCCGAAGCGCAAGGCCGACGCGTCGCTGACCTGGGACATCGGCAAGTTCTCGACCACCTGGTACGCGAGCTGGTTCGACAAGACCCCGAACTACGCGGCGACCGTCGCACCGGCCGGCTATGCCTCCCCGCGCGCCGGCAAGCTGCCGTCGCACATCACCCACAACGCCAGCGTCACCTACAAGGCGTTCGAGGGCATGGAGCTGTCGCTGAGGATGACCAACGTGTTCAACAAGATGCCGCCGCTGGACAAGTCCTACCCGGGCAGCGCGCAGTGGGCGTACAACGAATACAACTTCGATGTGTACGGCCGTGCGTACTACCTGGAAATGCGTTACTCGTTCGGCAAGTAAGCCGACACGCATGTCCTCACAGAGCCCACCCGCAAGGGTGGGCTTTTTTTTGGCCTCGCATGCGCGGTCTGCCCGGTCATCCCATCCATGGCAGGCATCCTCCCGCACTGCGCGTCGGCGAGATTGGTCAGGCACGCATGATTTGCGCACGACAGCGTTCCGCCGCCGTGGCCGTTGGCGCCGTCAGCCCATGCTGTAATCGCGCCCAGCGCATCCGTCGCCGCCGAGACGCCCCCTCCTCGTCGTCGCATCCGATGCCGCAATGCATCCAGTGGAGATACCCGACATGCCGCGTCGCGACTTCGATCCCGCCACCTTCGCCGCGGATGGGCGGTCGGCAACCCAGGCACGGCTGTTCGATGCGGACACGCCGCCGCCGTGGCACGGCGTCGTCGCCGGCGCAGCCCTGGGCGGTGCGGTCACCGTCCTGACCTACGGCACCGATGCGATCGGCGACGGCCCGCCGCGCCACGTCCATCCGTACGACGAAACCTTCGTGGTCCTGGTCGGACGCGCGCGGTTCTTCGTCGGCGACAGCGCGCTCGAGGCGGCGGCCGGAGACGTGGTCTTCGGTCCCGCCGGCGTGCCGCACCGGTTCGAGAACCTGGGTCCTGGCCGTCTGCAGACGCTGGACATCCATCATTCGCCGACCTGGATCCAGACCGATCTGGACTAGGCGAGGCCAGCCACGCGCAGTGCGGCAATGTCGCGGCACACAGGAGCGCCACGGAAGAAGCGCGCAGCGCTCACCGCTCCGCACTACGCCTGCGCCACGCGCCAGCGTGCGCGCCGGATACCACAGCGACCGATCACGGAGCGGTAGAGACGGGCCGCGCGGGCGGCCCAGTGGTTACGGATAGAACGCAGACAACAGCGCCTTCAGTTCCTGCAGATCCTCGCCGTAGCGCTGCCAACGCCCCATGTAGGAACGCGTCATCGACGTGCGCACCTGCACCACACTGGCGGTGGCCACCGGCGCCTGGTTCTGCTCGAAATGCAGGCAGGCGTCGTCCCACGGCAGGCCGCAGAACTCCAGCAGGCGGCGCGTGGTCGGCTCCTGCGCAGTCACCAGGTCCTCGTAATCGACCTGCAGGATGCGCTGCGGCAGCACCGCGTTCCAGTGCGCCATCAGCCGGTCGAACATCAGGAAGTAGCGGCCGACGTCCATCAGGTCGAAGGAATAGTCGTAGTACGGCGAGGACAGCGCGAACAACTGGCGGAAGTTGCTCAGGCAGGTATCCATCGGGTCGCGCCGCAGGCACACGATCTTCGCCTTCGGCAAGGCGCGCGCGATGTGGCCGGCGTAGAGGAAGTTGTGCGGCAGCTTGTCCACGAAGCGCGGCTTCAGCGCGGTGCCGGGGCGCGTGGACTCGACATAGCCGCGGCCGAGCGCGCGCCAGTCCAGCCCCTGCACCTGGCTCAGCGTGGTTTCGTCGAGGATCTCCGGCGACGGCGTGCCGGTCAGGCGCTTGAGCACCACCGAGAAGTTCTGCAGCTCCCCCGCCGAGTGCACCTGCGGATGACTGGACAGGATCCGGTCCACCAGCGTGGTGCCGCTGCGCGGCATGCCGATCACGAAGATCGGCTCCTCGCTCTCGAAGCCCGCCACCGGCGCATCATCGGCGCGGAAGCTCCGATGCAGGGCCTCGAACAGGCGCGCATCGCGCTCGGAGGTGTAGCCGCGCGCACGCTTGTGCACCGACTTGCCCTGCACATAACCGCGGAACGCCGCGCGGTAGTCGCCGAGGTCTTCGTGCTCCTTGGCCAGCGCCAGGTTCAGATGCAGCACCGCGTCCGGATCGTCGCCGGCCGACGCCAGCGCGGCCTCGAGCAGCGCCAGGTTGTTCTCCTCCGGCGTCCACTTGCGCAGTTGCGACAGCGACAGATACACCTTCCAGTAGCGCGGCTCCAGCGCCAGGCAGGCGCGGTATTCGGCCTCGGCCTCCTGCAGCCGTCCGGAGAACAGCAGCGAGGTGCCCAGGTTGTAGCGGAAGCTGGCCTGCTGCGGCGCCGCCTGCACCGCACGCGTGAACGCCTGCAGCGAGGCGGCATGTTCGTTGACCTGGCTGTAGACCACGCCCAGCGTGTCCAGGGTATGCGCATCGGTGGGCTGCAGCGCCATCGCCTGATCGGCGAAACGGTGCGCATCCTGCAGGAACCGCCCCATCGCCAGCACCCGCGCCAGTTGCGCCGCGTAGTCGGCGCGCTCGGGATTGAGGGTCGCGGCCTGATGCAGATGCACCGCAGCGACCTGCATCTGCTGCAACTCCAGCGCCGCCACACCGGCGACGAAATGCACGCCCGGATGCTGCGGCAAGGCCTGCAGCAGATGCTGTGCGATCCGCAGCGCGTGCGGCCAGTCGCTGCGGTTGAGCGCGGCGATGGCCTGGTTGTAGAGCTGAACCTGTTCGCTCATGGATGCGCCCGATCTCCCCTGGAAGGCTGGCCGCGGCGGCACGCAGGCGGGCGCGGCGGTCTCAGATTATGACCGCAGCGCAGCATTCGCGCGCATGCGCGGTGTCTGCCGCCGGCCGCCGCCGCACACCCCGGCCGCAGGGCGAGCGCGGAGCGAAACGGGCTCGCCCTGGTGGAAATGACGCAGCGACAAGGGCTTGCATCACGTGGCGTCCAGGTGCGCCTGCCGCCGCGACCGCCTCTACAGCAAGCCCACTTCAAAAACATGTCATGTCACGCAAATTTTTCGTTACTTTTCCGATTTGTTCATGCTACGGTCAAGAAACGTGAAATGGACCTCACGCTCTCTACACGTACCTGTCCAGGAAGGGACCTGGGTACTGCACATGCATCTAGGGGAAATTTGTCAATGTCAGTCAAAGCACCGGCTCCCAAGCGGAGTCTTCTGGTCGTTGCTGTGTCCGCCATTCTGGCCCTGCCCGCCGCGTCGGCGCTGGCGCAAAGCCAGCCCGCGAGCGAGGAATCGGAGACGGAACAACTGACCGAGACCACCGGCGCCAAGGCGCGCACCCTCGAGAAGGTGACGGTGACCGGTTCGCGCATCCAGCGCACCGAGGTCTAGGGCCCCTCGCCCGTCACCATCATCTCCGCCACGCAGATCGAGCGCGAAGGCTTCAACACCGTCTTCGACGCGCTGAGCACGCTCACCCAGGCCTCCGGCTCCACCCAGAACGAGCTGTTCCAGGGCGGCTTCACCCCCAACGCCAGCGTGATCAACCTGCGTGGCCTCGGCCCCGGCCGTACTCTGTTGCTGATCAACGGCCGCCGCGCCGCGGACTATCCGCTGCCCTACAACGGCCAGAGCAACTTCGCCAACTTCGGCAACATCCCGGCCGCGGCGGTCGACCGCATCGAGATCCTCGCCGGCGGCGCCTCGGCCATCTACGGCTCCGACGCGGTCGCCGGCGTGGTCAACGTCATCCTCAAGACCAACTACGAGGGCGACCTGGTCAAGCTGCGCGGCAGCACCCTGACCCGCGGCGGCGGCGACACCGGCGACTTCCAGTGGATCGGCGGCAAGACCGGCGACCGCTGGAGCCTGACCTACGCCTTCGAGTACACCGCCGGCGAGCCGCTGTACGGCTACCAGCGCGACTTCATGGATTCGTCGCTGGACAACCCGTTCCCGCCGGCCTTCGTCGGCATCCAGCCGACCGGCACCATGCGCGTGCGCCGCCGCACCGGCTCGACCACCAACTCCTACTTCGCGCCGCCGGCCGGCGCCTGCGAACAGTTGGGCGACGAGTGGGTGCGCTGGAACTACCGCAGCGCCAGCGCCGCCGGCGCCATCACCAACCTCGGCCAGGCCTGCGGCACCTTCAAGGATCCGGCCTACCAGACCATCCGCAACGAGAACAACGACCTGTCCGGCTACGCCTACGGCACCTTCGATTTCGAAGGCGGCATGCAGGGCTGGGCCAGCCTGCAGGCCTGGTCGTCCGAGTCCAAGTACACCTCGGGCACCCAGTTCTGGTCCGGCCGCACCAATGGCGCGCTGTGGTTCGATCCCGGCTTCAACGCGCTGGTCGACGCGCAGCGCGTGTTCGCCCCGCAGGAAGCCGGCGGCGTCGAGCACCTGATGGCGCGCAACAAGGAGAAGTTCTACGACTTCGCCGCTGGCCTGCGCGGCAAGCTGGGCGACCGCTTCGACTGGGACCTGACCCTGTCGCGCGCCGAGTACAAGGTGAAGGTCGATCGCCCGCGCCTGATGGCCTCGGCGGTCAACGACTACTTCCTCGGCCAGCAACTGGGCACCCGCGTGGTCGGCGGCGTCACCTATCCGGTGTATCGCCTG
Organism: Xanthomonas sp. SHU 166; assembly: GCF_000364685.1. Taxonomy (NCBI): domain Bacteria; kingdom Pseudomonadati; phylum Pseudomonadota; class Gammaproteobacteria; order Lysobacterales; family Lysobacteraceae; genus Xanthomonas; species Xanthomonas sp. SHU 166. The sequence continues at coordinate 5,486 of NZ_AQOJ01000095.1, read as the reverse complement.
AACCAGCAGCGCTACTACAGCGCACTGACCCCGGACGAGTTCGCGGCGTTTAGCACCACGGTCAAGACCGACGCCAACTCGCACGTCAACCAGGGCAGCTTCGTGCTCTCCGGCGACCTGTTCGAGCTGCCGGCCGGCGCGCTGGGCTTCGCCGGCGTGGTCGAAGCCTCGCAGCAGGAATACAAGCTCAATGCCGACCCGCGCATCCTGCCCGACTACACCGGCACCGACCGTCCGTACAACCTCACCGGCACCGGCGGCGGCGGCAAGCGCGACCGCTACGCGTTGGGCGTGGAGCTGTCGATTCCGATCCTCAGCTCGCTGAAGGCGCACCTGGCCGGACGCCTGGACAAGTACGACGACGTCACCGCGGTGGACGACGCCAAGACCTGGAACGCCGGCCTGGAATGGCGTCCGCTGGACAATCTGCTGTTCCGCGGCTCCTACTCCACCAGCTTCCGCGCGCCGGATCTGCACTACGTGTTCGCCGATCGCAGCGGTTCGTTCTCCAGCATCTTCGACACCCGTCGCTGCCTGGAAAGCGGCCGCGCCGCGGCGCAGTGCCCGACCTCGGACACCACGGTGAACTACACCGCGTACGGCGTGCGCCAGGGCACCACCAACCTCTCCGAGGAAACCGGCACGTCGTGGACCGCCGGCTTCGTGTGGGACGTGCTCGACGGCCTGTCGGTCACCGCCGACTACTACGACATCCGCCTGAAGAACGTGGTGGCCGACATCACCTCCACCTACATCCTCGACGGCGAAGCCGGCTGCGTGACCGGGCTGACCCGCAACCGCAACCCGTTCACCCTGGGTGCGCCGGGCTCGGCGTTCTGCAACGACATGCTGTCGCGGGTCACCCGCCTCAACGCGCCGGGCACGCCGAACGACGGCCAGATCACCGAGATCCGCCGCGGCCCGATCAACCGCGCCTTCCTCGGCACCAAGGGCATCGATGCGTCGCTGGACTACCGCCTGGACACCGACCGTCTGGGCGACTTCCGCTTCCAGGTGGGCTACTCGCACACTCTCGAGCAGAAGTCGGCCGAGTTCAAGGGCGACCCGATCCTCGATTACCGCGACGACCTGGGCAACTTCGACTTCCGCAGCCGCATCCGCACCACCGCGACCTGGCAGAGGAACGACTGGCAGGCGGCGGTGTTCATGATCCGCTACGGCAGCCTGCCGAACTGGCAGGAGACCGGTCGCATCGCGCCGTACTTCATCTGGAACGCCAACGTGGGCAAGAAGCTGACCGACAAGCTGACGGTCAACTTCTACGTCAACAACGTGTTCGACAAGACGCATCCGAAGGACAGCGGCTACAACACGTATCCGTACTTCTGGCGCGCCTACAGCCCGTACGGCCGCGAAGTGGCGGCGGAGTTCCAGTACCGCTTCCGCTGAGCCGCACCACGCGCACTGGAGGTCAGCGAGAGCCCGGCATCGGGCTCTCGCTGTATGCAATCACGCAAAAAGGATTCTCGTGAAACGACTCGTTGCTTTCTGCGCGCTGGGGCTGTGCCTGCACGTCGGCATCGCCGCGGCCGCTCCCCCGCCCATTGCGGATTTCGTCAAACGTCCCACCTACAGTGCGGTGAAGATTTCGCCGGACGGCGAATACCTGGCGCTGACCGTGGACCGCGGCGAGCAGGACGTGCTGACCGTACTCGGCACGCGCGACCTCAAGCCGATCAAGGTCAACGTGCTGCCGGACGGCAAGAGCGTCGGCGCGTTCTACTGGACCGGCCGCAAGCGGCTGCTGTTCACCGCGGTCAAGAAGGTCGGTTCGTTCGAGCGGCCGATGGGCACCGGCGAGTGGTTCGCGGTCGACGCCGACGGCGGCCAGCCGCGCACCCTGATCGAATACGGCACCCAGGGCGTCACCCAGCGCGGCAAGAGCGTGGGCCGCGAATCGTTCTCCCTGCTCGACACGCTGCGCGACGACGAGCAGAACGTGGTCATGCAGGTGCGCTACCCGCGCTCCTCGGAAGGTGCCGGCACCGAAGCGGTGATGATCGACACCCTCAGTGGGCGGCGCAAATCGCTGGGCCGCGCGCCCAAGGCGAACTGCTCCATCGCCCTGGACGCGACCAAGCAGCCCGCCTTCGCCACCTGCCAGAGCGACAAGGACGAGGACACCGGCTACGACAGCCACAGCGAGGTGTACGCGCTGAAGGACGGCAAGTGGGAGCTCATCAACGCCAGCAAGGCCGATGGCGCGCGCCTGGACATCGCCTGGTCCACCGCCAACGGCCGCGTCTATGCCACCCGCGACGACGGCAAGGCGCCCGGCGCGTTCGGGTATCTGGATCCGCGCAGCGGCGGCTTCGTCGCCCTGTTCCAGGACCCCACCAGCGAGGTGGCGCGCACCATCACCGCCACCGACGGCTCGGACACCGCGCTGGCGGTGGTCACCGAGGCCGGCGCGCCGCAGGTCAAGCTGATCGACGAGGCGCATCCGGACGCAGCGCTATACGCCAGCCTGGCCGCGGCCTTTCCCGGCCAGTACGTCGACTTCGCCAGCGCCACCCGCAATGGCGACACCATCGTGGTCAGCGTGCGCAGCGACCAGAATCCCGGCGAGCTGTACCTGTACGAGCGCGCCACCGGCAAGGCGCGCTTCCTGATGAAGAGCCGGCCCTGGATCGATGCGGCGAAGATGGCCACGATCACGCCGATCCAGTTCACCGCCCGCGACGGTCTGCGCATCCATGGCTACCTCACCGTGCCGGCCGGAGCGCAGGCGAAGAACCTGCCGCTGATCGTCAACGTGCACGGCGGACCGATGGGGCCGCGCGACAACTGGGGCTTCCATTCGGAGGCGCAACTGTTCGCCAGCCGCGGCTACGCCACGCTGCAACTCAACTACCGCGGCTCCGGCGGCTTCGGCAAGGCGTTCATGGACCGCGCCTACGGGCAGTGGGACGGGGCATCATCAACGACATCGTCGACGGCACCCAGTACGCCATCCAGCAGGGTCTGGCCGATCCGGCGCGGATCTGCATCTACGGCGGCAGCTTCGGCGGCTACGCCGCGATGATGGCGCCGGTGCGCGCGCCGGGGCTGTTCCGCTGCGCGTTCGGCTACGTCGGCATGTACGACGCCAAGATCCAGTTGCGGCTCAGCGACACCAGCAAGAGCGAGAGCGGCAGGCGCTATCTGCTGCGCGCCTTCGGCAGCACCAGTGCCGAGCAGGAGCGGATGTCGCCGATCAACCACGTGCAGGCGCTGACGCTGCCGATCTACCTCGCCGCCGGTGCACGCGACGACCGCTGCCCGCCGGAGCACACCGAGGCGCTGGCCAAGGCGCTGCAGGCGGCCGGCAACCCACCCGAAGGCATGATCGTGCAGTCCGGCGAAGGCCACGGCTTCTACAAGGAAGACAACAACCTCAACCTCTACACCCGGATGCTGGGGTTCTTCGACGCGCACCTGGGCGGTTCCGCGGCACGACCGAGCGCATCCGTGCAGGCCGGCGCGCCCTGACGCTGGCGCAGACAACGCCACGGCGCGCCGCCGTGGCACGCGCGGCGCGCTGCACGCGCCGCGCCTTTCCCTCGCCCTGGTCGCCATGCCAGGGTTCTTTTTTTCTTGCCGCTACCGTCCGCCGCCGCTCAACCGCGCAACAACGCCATCGCCGCATTGTGGCCGGGCGCGCCGGTCACGCCGCCGCCGGGGTGGGTGCCGGAGCCGCACAGGAACAGGCCGGGAATCGCACCGCGGTACGCCGCCTGGCCGAGCATCGGCCGTGCGCTGAACAACTGGTTGAGGCTCAGCGCGCCGTGGAAGATGTCGCCGCCGATCAGCCCGAAAGTGCGTTCCAGGTCCAGCGGGCTCAGCACCTGCCGGCCCAGCACCGCGGCGGCGAAGCCCGGCGCGTAGCGCTCGACGGTGGCGATCATCAGGTCGGCGACCTCCTCGCGGTGCGCGTCCCAGCTGCGCCCGTCCGGCAACTGCGGCGCGACGTGCTGGCAGAACAGGCTGGCCACGTGCTGGCCGGGCGGCGCCAGGCCATCGTCCAGGGTGCTGGGAATCAGCAGTTCGACGATCGGTTCGCGCGACCAGCCGTGCCGGCGCGCGTCGTGGTAGGCGCGGTCCATGTAGTCCAGGCTAGGCGCCAGTACGATGCCGGCGGTGAGATGATCGCCCGGCCCCGGCAGCGCGCTGAAACTGGGCAGCCGCGACAGCGCCACGTTCATGCGGAACGTGCCGGAACCGCAGCGCCAGTGCGCCATGCGCTCGCGGGTGGCGGCCGGCACGTGCGCCGGATCGAGCAGGCGTTCGTACAGCAGCTTGGGATTGACGTTGGCGACCACGTGCCGCGCCCGCAGGCGCTCGCCCTGCTCGGTGACCACGCCGACCGCGCGTCCGCCCTCGACCAGGATCTCGCGCACGCCCGCATCGGTGCGGATGCGTGCGCCGGCCGCAGTGGCCGCACGGGCCATGGCCTGGGTGATCGCGCCCATGCCGCCCAGCGCATGGCCCCAGGCGCCCTTGACCCCGTTGCTCTCGCCGAGCACGTGGTGCAGCAGCACATAGGCCGATCCCGGCGTGTACGGGCTGGCGTAGTTGCCGACGATGCCGTCGAAACCGAACAGCGCCTGCGCCGCATCGCTCTCGAACCAGCGCTGCAGATACTCGGCGGCGGAGATGGTGAACAGGTCCAGCAGGTCCTGGCGCAGCTCCGCATCCAGCGCATGCAGGCGGCGCCCGAGGCGTCCGGTACGCAGCAGCTCGGGCAGTGCCTGCAGCCAGCCGCCGTCGGTGACGTTGGGCGGCGGCTGCAACGCCAGCGCGCGCAGCACGTCGGCGATGCCCCCCAGCCGCGCCTCGTAGGCCGGCAGGCGCGCAGCGTCGCGCGCGGAGAACCTGGCCAGTTCGGCCTGGGTGTGGCCGGCGCCGGTCAGCAGATAACGTCCGTCCGGCAACGGCAGGAAGTTGTTGCGCCGGCGCGGCACGATGCGCAGGCCGTGCCCGGCCAGGTCGAGATCGGCGATCACCTTGGGCTGCAGCAGCGACACCGTGTAGGACGCCACCGAGTTGCGGAACCCGGGGTGGAACTCCTCGGTCACCGCGGCGCCGCCGACCACGCCGCGCCGCTCCAGCACCGTCACCTTCCAGCCGGCCCGCGCCAGGTAGGCGGCGCAGACCAGGCCGTTGTGGCCGGCACCGACGATCAGGGCATCGCATGGCGGTTCGCGGGTCATGGCCGCATGGTAAGCCAGCGCCGGCGGGCTTGCCGACGGCAGGCGGCGACGCCGTCCTGCGGCCCAATGGCCAGGGCCACCCATGACCTTCGACACCCCTGAAACCTGCAGTGGCGGCGTAGAGTCTCGCCACGGCCCGTGCGGGCCATTCCTTTATCCACGTCGGCCTGGAGCCTGCCTGTGACCCTTCGCAATCCCAAGATGCTGCTGTTGACCCTGGCCGTGAGCGCCGCGCTGACCGGCTGCAACAAGCCCGAGAGCGCCGCGCCCGCC